>NZ_JBIUXX010000021.1:0-1574 GCF_044744235.1 Pseudomonas sp. NPDC087346 | reverse complement strand
CGGCCCAGTTCCAGACCCAGACGACGGACTTCATCCTTGAACAGTTCGCGCAGTGGCTCGACCAGTTTCAGGTTCATCTCTTCCGGCAGGCCGCCCACGTTGTGGTGCGACTTGATCACGTGAGCCTTGCCGCTTTTCGCGCCAGCCGACTCGATCACGTCCGGGTAGATGGTGCCCTGAGCGAGGTACTTGATGTTGTCCAGTTTGTTGGACTGAGCATCGAATACGTCGATGAAGGTACGACCGATGATTTTGCGCTTCTTCTCTGGATCGCTTTCGCCAGCCAGGTTGTTCAGGAACTGCTCTTCGGCGTTCGCGCGGATCACCTTGACGCCCATGTTCTCGGCGAACATGGCCATCACTTGCTCGCCTTCGTGCAGACGCAGCAGACCGTTGTCGACGAAGACGCAAGTCAGTTGGTCGCCGATGGCCTTGTGCAGCAGCGCGGCAACTACCGAGGAGTCAACGCCGCCGGACAGACCGAGCAGTACGTTGTCGGTGCCGACCTGGGCGCGGATGTTGGCAATCGCGTCTTCAGCGATCTTCGACGGCGTCCACAGTGCTTCGCAACCGCAGATGTCGAGGATGAAGCGCGACAGGATGCGACCGCCCTGCTTGGTGTGGGTCACTTCCGGGTGGAACTGCACGCCGTAGTAGCCGAGATTGTCGTTGAACATACCGGCAATCGGGCAGCTCGGGGTGCTGGCCAGGATGTGGAAGTCTTCCGGCATTTTGGTGACCTTGTCACCGTGGCTCATCCATACGTCGAGGCCGAACAGGCCGTCAGCGTCGATGTGGTCTTCGATGCCGTCGAGCAGGCGGCTTTTGCCGACTACATCAACACGGGCGTAACCGAACTCACGCAGCTCGGAACCTTCGACCTTGCCACCCAGCTGTTCAGCCATGGTCTGCATGCCGTAGCAGATACCGAAGACCGGCACGCCCAGGTCAAACACGGCTTGCGGGCAGCGCGGGCTGTCGGCGACGTGCACGGACTCGGGACCGCCGGCGAGGATGACGCCTTTTGGCGCGAATTCGCGAATCGCTTCGTCATCCATGTCGAACGGGTGCAGTTCGCAATACACGCCGATCTCACGCACGCGGCGGGCGATCAGTTGGGTGTACTGGGAACCGAAGTCGAGGATCAGGATGCGGTGAGCGTGAATGTCGAGGGCCATGATTCAGTCTCGTCTAAGTAATTCAGAAACAGTCTTGATTCAGAAACAACTCGGGGCTGAATAAAACAGCCCCGGTTGCTAAACAGTTTGCTTGAAGCCTCAACCTACGCGGTAGTTTGGCGCTTCCTTGGTGATCTGCACGTCGTGAACATGGGATTCGGCCATACCGGCGCCGGTGATCCGCACGAACTCAGGCTTGGTGCGCATTTCTTCGATGTCGGCGCTGCCGGTGTAGCCCATCGAGGAACGCAGGCCGCCCATCAGTTGATGGATGATCGCGCTCAGGGTGCCTTTGTAAGGAACACGGCCTTCGATGCCTTCCGGAACGAGTTTCTCGGCGCCTGCCGAGGAGTCCTGGAAGTAACGGTCGGAAGAGCCTTGAGCCTGGGACATGGC
>NZ_JBIUXX010000020.1:45833-98221 GCF_044744235.1 Pseudomonas sp. NPDC087346 | reverse complement strand
GCGTCCGTCACGGACGTGTACAACCTGGTGCTCTCCGAAGTCGAGGCTCCCCTGCTCGAAAGCGTGATGAACTACGTCAAGGGCAACCAGACCAAGGCCAGCGAGCTGCTCGGACTCAACCGAGGCACGCTGCGCAAGAAACTCAAGCAGTACGATCTGCTGTAAGCATTCAATCAAACCAGAAAGGCGCCCGCGTAAAAAACGGTCGCCTTTTTTGCTGACTTCCTTTGCTTTTGATGGAAATTGAGATGACCGACCAGACTACCCGCCTGCCGATCCGCCGCGCCTTGATCAGCGTTTCCGACAAGACCGGGATCCTCGAATTCGCCAAGGAGCTGGAAGCTCTTGGCGTCGAGATCCTCTCCACCGGCGGAACGTTCAAGCTGCTGCAAGACAACGGCGTCGCCGCAGTGGAAGTCGCGGATTACACCGGTTTCGCAGAAATGATGGACGGTCGGGTGAAGACCCTGCACCCGAAAATCCACGGCGGCATCCTCGGTCGTCGCGGTATCGACGACGCGATCATGAACGAGCACGGCATCAAGCCGATCGATCTGGTCGCGGTCAACCTGTACCCGTTCGAAGCCACCATCAACAAGCCAGGTTGCGACCTGCCGACCGCCATCGAAAACATCGATATCGGCGGCCCGACCATGGTTCGTTCGGCAGCGAAAAACCATAAAGACGTGGCCATTGTAGTGAATGCCGGCGACTACGCCAGCGTCCTCGAAGGTCTCAAGGCCGGCGGCCTGACCTACGCTCAGCGTTTCGACCTGATGCTCAAGGCCTTCGAACACACCGCAGCCTACGACGGCATGATCGCCAACTACATGGGCACCGTGAACCAGGCTGCTGACACCCTCAGCACCGAAGATCGCAGCGAATTCCCGCGCACCTTCAACAGCCAGTTCATCAAGGCTCAGGAAATGCGCTACGGCGAGAACCCGCACCAGAGCGCGGCGTTCTACGTTGAAGCCAAGCCTGCCGAAGTTGGCATCGCCACCGCGACCCAACTGCAAGGCAAAGAGCTGTCGTACAACAACGTGGCCGACACCGACGCCGCGCTGGAATGTGTGAAGAGCTTCGTCAAGCCAGCCTGCGTGATCGTCAAGCACGCCAACCCGTGCGGCGTGGCCGTGAGCCCGGACGCCGAAGGCGGTATCCGCCAGGCCTACGAACTGGCCTACGCCACCGACACCGAGTCGGCGTTCGGCGGCATCATCGCTTTCAACCGTGAACTGGATGCCGAGACCGCCAAGGCGATCGTCGAGCGTCAGTTCGTTGAAGTGATCATTGCCCCAAGCGTCAGCGAAGAAGCTCGCGCCATCGTCGCCGCAAAAGCCAACGTGCGTCTGCTGTCGTGCAGTGAGTGGTCGGCTGATCGCGCCGCTGCCTGGGATTACAAGCGTGTCAACGGTGGTCTGCTGGTGCAGAGCCGCGACATCGGCATGATCGGCAGCGAAGACCTGAAAGTCGTGACCAAACGCGCTCCGACCGAACAGGAAATCAACGACCTGATCTTCGCCTGGAAAGTCGCCAAGTACGTCAAGTCCAACGCCATCGTCTACGCCAAGAACCGCCAGACCATCGGTGTCGGCGCTGGCCAGATGAGCCGTGTGAACTCCGCGCGCATCGCTGCGATCAAGGCTGAGCACGCTGGCCTGCAAGTAGCGGGCTCGGTCATGGCATCGGACGCGTTCTTCCCGTTCCGCGACGGTCTGGACAACGCGGCCAAGGTCGGTATCACTGCGGTGATCCAGCCGGGTGGCTCGATGCGTGACGCTGAAGTCATCGCTGCAGCTGACGAAGCCGGCATCGCCATGGTCTTCACCGGTATGCGCCACTTCCGCCACTAAGTACACGATCCTGTGGGAGCTGGCCTGCCAGCGATTGCATCCCCTCGGTCTGATTGATGAACCGAGTCGCCTGCATCGCCGGCAGGCCAGCCCCCACAGAAAAGCAGCTCAGTGCTGCCTCCAGAATTAGCGTCATCCGAGGTTTTTGAAATGAATGTTTTGATCATTGGCAGCGGTGGCCGTGAACACGCCCTGGCCTGGAAAGTAGCCCAGGACCCACGCGTGCAGAAGGTTTTTGTGGCTCCGGGCAACGCCGGTACTGCGATTGAAGCCAAGTGCGAGAACGTCGCCATCGACGTGCTGGCCCTTGAGCAGCTTGCAGACTTTGCCGAGAAAAACGTTTCCCTGACCATCGTCGGCCCGGAAGTGCCGCTGGTGGCTGGCGTCGTCGACCTGTTCCGTACCCGTGGCCTCGACTGCTTTGGTCCGACCGCTGGCGCTGCGCAGCTGGAAGGCTCGAAAGCGTTCACCAAGGATTTCCTGGCTCGCCACAAGATCCCGACGGCCGACTACCAGAACTTCACCGAGATCGAGCCCGCCCTTGCTTATCTGCGTGAAAAAGGCGCACCGATCGTGATCAAGGCCGATGGCCTCGCGGCTGGTAAAGGTGTGATCGTAGCCATGACCCTGGCCGAAGCCGAAGACGCCGTGCGCGACATGCTCGCTGGCAATGCTTTCGGTGACGCCGGTTCCCGCGTGGTAATCGAAGAATTCCTCGACGGCGAAGAAGCGTCCTTCATCGTCATGGTCGACGGCAAGAACGTGCTGCCGATGGCCACCAGCCAGGATCACAAACGTGTTGGCGACGGCGACAGCGGCCCGAACACTGGCGGCATGGGTGCTTACTCCCCTGCTCCGGTGGTCACCGCCGACGTGCACAAACGCGTGATGGATCTGGTGATCTGGCCGACCGTGCGCGGCATGGCCGACGAAGGCAACGTCTACACTGGCTTCCTGTACGCCGGGCTGATGATCGACAAGGCCGGCAATCCGAAAGTCATCGAGTTCAACTGCCGTTTCGGTGATCCTGAGACCCAACCGGTGATGCTGCGTCTGCAGTCGAGCCTGGTGTTGCTGGTCGAAGCCGCACTGGCGCAGGCGCTGGACAAGGTTGAAGCGCAATGGGACCCGCGTCCGAGCGTCGGCATCGTGCTGGCTGCCGGCGGTTACCCGGGCGACTACGCCAAGGGCGCTGCGATCAACGGTCTGGATGCTGCGGCAACTCTGGAAGGCAAAGTCTTCCACGCCGGCACCGCACTGAAAGATGGTCAGGTCGTGACCGCCGGTGGCCGGGTGCTGTGCGCCACGGCCATGGGCGCCAGCGTCGGCGAAGCTCAGCAGCAAGCCTATAAGCTTGCAGCGGCAATTGACTGGGAAGGCTGCTTCTATCGCAAGGACATTGGCTACCGCGCCATTGCCCGTGAACGCGGTGAAACGCAGGAATAAGCGACCTGTGTGGCCCGGCGGGTACTGTTAGTGCCCGCCGGGCTGTTCCGACGCTGCGCATCGTTATATTCTGGCATCAATCTACGAAGGGATTTCGCCGTGCGCTGGCTCAGGATTGCCATAAGCTTCACCGTCACGCTGTTGACCTTGCTCTGCATGCTCCCGGCCCAGGCCGCGCAAGGCAGTGGCTGGTCAGTATTGCTCGACGATCAAGGCTCCCTGCAACTGAGCGATATCCGCTCCACCCGCTACACCAATCAATTCAGCCCCATCGAACTTGACCGCCTGACCGCGGCCGAGCCCGACGGTGCATTGTGGCTGCGTTTCAAACTCGCGCCCGGCAAGCACGAACAAGTGCTGCGGGTCTTCGCCCCCGATCTGTCACAACTCAATCTCTACGTGCTGGACGGCGACAAGCTGATCGAGCAACGCAACACCGGCACCAGCCAGCCTCAGGCTGAGCGACCATTGCCCAGCAGCGACTTCATGCTGGCGCTGCCCCAGAGCGATAAACCCCTCGATGTCTATCTGCGAATGGTTTCCGAGCATCAGCTACGCCCGCACGTTGCCCTGCAATCGGCGGTGATGAGCGCGGCCAACCAAAACCAGACGCTGATCTACGGCCTGCTGTTCGGTTGCCTCGGCATGCTGATCCTGCACAGTCTGGTGCGTTACGCCTACACCCGTTCGCGCAGCAGTCTGTGGCTGGCGGTCTGTGAAGGGTTGCTGGCACTGAGTCTGTTGCTGTTGCTCAATCTGGCAGGTCCATGGATACCGAACTGGCATGCGATTCAGACCCCCGGCGCCTATCTGGCGCTGCTGCTGACCGCACCGGCCGGTCTGATGTTCGCTTACCGCTTCTTCGCCCCGCTCGGCCCGCACCCACTGAACAAGCTGCTGCTGGGCGACATTCTGTTCATCGTGGTTTGCAGCCTGTTGCTGCTGTTCGTCAACACCCTGCCGTTGAACCTGATCACTTATGGTCTGGTAGCCCTCGCCGGCCTGAGCATGTTGCTGGTTGCGTTCTACCACTGGCAGAAAGGTTATCGTCCGGCGCGCGCCTTCGTTGCGGCGATGGTGGTGTTCAACATCGGCACACTGATCATTTTGCCGGCCCTGCTGGGATTGACCCTGGTCGCGCCGCAAGGCCTGATCATGACCCTGATGGCGTTCATCTGCGTCAGTGGTGTGCTGATGAGCATTGCCTTGGGCGAGCGTCAGCGCAGCATCACTGAAAGCCGCTTCAGCATCAGCCGCGACCTCGCCGCGAGCAACGCCGAGATCAACGCCAAAGCCGAATTCCTTGCCAAGATCAGCCATGAAATCCGCACGCCGATGAATGGCGTCCTGGGCATGACCGAATTGCTGCTGGGCACGCCCCTGTCGGTCAAACAACGCGACTACGTGCAGACGATTCACAGCGCCGGCAACGAACTGCTGAGCCTGATCAACGAAATTCTCGACATTTCCAAACTGGAATCCGGGCAGATCGAACTCGATGACGTGCAGTTCGACCTCAACGCATTGATCGACGACTGCCTGAGCATCTACCGCGCCAAAGCCGAACAGCAGAACGTCGAACTGATCAGTTTCATCCAGCCACAGGTGCCGCGAGTGATCAGCGGTGATCCGACTCGCCTGCGCCAGACACTGCTGAGCCTGCTGGAAAACGCGCTGAAGAAAACCGACGAAGGTGAAGTGCTGATTGTCGTCGCCCTCGATGAGCGCAGCGCCAAACCGCGCCTGCGGATCGCGGTGCAGGACAGCGGCCAGCCAATGGAGCCGGAAGAACGCGATGCACTGATGCACGCCGAACTGCACAGCAAACACTTCCTCTCGGCCAACCGCCTGGGCGGCAATCTCGGTCTGGTGATTGCTCGTCAACTGATCCGCCTGATGCACGGCGAATTCGGCATCAAGAGCGGCGCCAATCAGGGCAGCACTTTGTGGCTGACCCTGCCGCTGGACCCCGACCGTCTCGAACACCCGACTTCAGATCTCGACAGCCCGCTGCAAGGCGCGCGCGTATTGGTGGTGGACGACAACGACACTTGCCGCAAAGTGCTGGTGCAGCAATGCAGCGCCTGGGGCCTCAATGTCAGCGCCGTGCCATCGGGCAAGGAAGCATTGGCGCTGCTGCGGACCAAGGCGCATCTGCGTGACTACTTCGATGTGGTGTTGCTCGATCAGAACATGCCCGGCATGACCGGCATGCAACTGGCGGCGAAGATCAAGGAAGACCCGAGCCTGAACCACGACATCCTGCTGATCATGCTCACCGGCATCAGCAATGCGCCGAGCAAGATCATTGCGCGCAACTCGGGGATCAAACGGATTCTGGCGAAACCGGTGGCCGGCTATACGCTCAAAACCACTCTGGCCGACGAACTGAACCAGCGCAACAAAGGCCAGGTAGTGTTCCAGCCCCAAGTGGTGACCCCGGCCACAGCGGCGAAAGTACCGAGCGACTTCCGCATCCTGGTTGCCGAAGACAACACGATTTCAACCAAAGTGATTCGCGGCATGCTCGGCAAACTGAACCTGCAACCGGATACCGCGAGCAACGGCGAAGAAGCCCTGCAAGCGATGAAAGCCCAGCGTTACGATCTGGTGCTGATGGACTGCGAAATGCCGATCCTCGATGGCTTCTCCGCCACCCAGCAACTACGAGCCTGGGAAGTCAGCAATCAGCGTATCCGTACACCGATCGTGGCGCTCACTGCGCACATTCTCGCCGAGCACAAGGAACGCGCACGTCAGGCCGGAATGGACGGGCACATGGCCAAACCGGTGGAATTGTCGCAACTGCGTGAACTGATCGAACACTGGGTAGCCCAGCGTGACCAGCAGAACCGCACGGCCTCGACCTTTTAAGCCTGCGTGTTCTACGCAATCCGAACCTCTTCCACCAATGGCAAGATCGACACGTTGCCTTGATGTCTGTCCCGAACTTTCAAATCGACTGTTAGACTCCATGCCATCATTTTCCTGATACGAGCCGCCCCCATGCTCCATGTGTTATTCAGCGTTTACCTGAAGATGCTGGTGCTCTACAGCCCGTTCTTCGTGTTGTCCTGCTTCATCAGCCTGACCCGAGGCTATTCGCGCAAGGAACAACGGCGCCTTGCCTGGAAAGTGGCGATTGCCACATTGGTGTCCAGTGTCTTGCTGTATCTGTTTGGACGGGTGATTTTCGATGTGTTCGGGATTACCGCAGATGCTTTCCGAATCGGTGCCGGCAGCGTGTTGTTCATCTCCGCGCTGGGCATGGCCCAAGGCAAACCGGCGGTGCAAAGCGATAACGTGCAGCAAGACGTGACCATCGTGCCACTGACCATCCCGCTGACCGTCGGCCCCGGCACCATCGGTGCGCTGCTGGTGATGGGCGTAAGTCAGCCGCATTGGGATGACAAACTCACCGCGATCATGAGCATTGCCCTGGCCAGTTTGACGGTCGGGGTGGTGCTGTACCTGTCCAATCACATCGAACGGATTCTTGGCGATCAGGGCTTGCAGATCGTCAGCCGATTGATGGGGCTGTTTGTTTGCGCCTTGGCGGCGCAGATCATCTTTACCGGGGTCAAAGGCTATCTTGTCTCCTGAACAAAATAGAAAACGAGCTGCGGATTATCCGCAGCTCGTTTTAGACATGCTTCACGCCGGTACAGCTGTCAGTAATTGTTCAAGTGATGCGCCAGCAGTCGCATCCTGGAAAACACTCAGCGCACGAACCAGACTCGACACCGAGTAGGACCTGCCGCCCTCGAAACCGAGGAAGACGTTCCCCCGCAGCGCCGGATCGGAGGAGCAAACATCGCGCAAGATCAGACTGTGCTGGAGATCCGGATCGACGATGATCAGATGCCCTTCAACAATCGACAGTTGTAGTTTTTCCGGCGCATCCAGCGCCCAGATCAACTTTCCTGGAACCACCGGCACCTCACCCAGACCATGCCGGCAGTCAACAATCACCGAGTCCAGCCGCAGCCACGTCGCCTTTGACAAGTGATACGTCACGCCTCCGTCCCCCAGGCGCAAGACCAGACGAGTCACGTCATCGGCGATCAATGGCAAGAGGTCGTCGACCCGCTTCTGCCCCTCGACGACTAATACGTCAGCGTTGCGCCGAACGTATTCAAAAGGACCGATGGCCTGCAAGCGGGGATAGACATACACAAGCTTTCCCTGCGGCTCGTACAACAACACATCGGTCTGCCGAGTGCCCAGCAGTTCACAGTCGCTCGGCAAGCCGCCGCCGGCTACCCGTATCATCCGGGCGTTTGCCACGTCATACCATTGCAGGTGGTTGGTGCCAGATGCCACAGAGATAAAGGCGTCATGCTCGCCGGTGTCCGATAGTGCTCGCAAATGCTCAGTCAAATCATCCGAGTGAGCAGTCACCCACTGAAGATTGACCCCGACGACTCTTTCCGTTTCCTGATAGCGAAGATCCAGCACTACACCATCGACCGTTGTTCCTCGAAGCTCTGCCCCCAGACCAGTCACACTGGCAAATATCCGGTCGTCCCACTCAACCTCTACCGCAGGCAGAACATCTTGTGACAACAAGTGCACTCCCGCACCGAACGCACCGGCCAGTTGCTGACTATCGAAAAACACCTGATTGCAGATTTCGCCGTTGGACAGGTCGAACAACCATGCAGCCTGCCTATTCGGCGTAACACCGAGCAAACGCAGGACCTTGTCGTGTCCCGGGTCGCAAAGCAGCAGACGATTGTCGACGAACCAAGCAGCCAGGCTGCCGTCACCTTGTGCGTTACGCAAACCGAGAACCGCAAAACTGTCAGCCGAGTACTGCGTGGCAATCGACTCCAGTGTCAGCCACCACTGCGGTCGATCCTTGAGCCAGCGCTCACTCAGCCCCCCAAGGCGCACTTCTCCTTGTGCCGTCAGGTTGAAAAACATTCCATCTTCGGTCAGCGCCAGATATCCGCCCTCGACCGTGACAACGTCCTTGAGGCCAACCGGTTGAACCCACTGATGGCCCCATTGCGCAGGCCAGCGCTCAGCGCTGACCATGGCCCGTTGCAACCTGCAAAGACGTTGTGCAAAGCGGTCGTAGATGAAAAACAGGTCGTTTTCATCATCCACTGGCAGGAGTACCAAATCCCCCAGATTCTTGATCGAGTCAGCCCAGCCGCGGGTACGCCCGGGGGAGGCAAATGGATGAATACACAAGCCATCACGGCTGCGCACCCAGGCCAAATCGCGCTTGTCCGACGCAAACATCCAACAGACTGATACATACGGTGCCGGCAGCCAGTCAACCGTCGACACCCCTGCCTGCTCAGGCACGGGGGATAAGGTCAGATAGTTGCCCAACACTGCCGACCAGTCAGCCAGCGCTGGCTTCGAAAACAGCCTTTCGCCCAGCTCTCGAGCCATGCCATGCGTGACTGACCCCAGCATCAGTTGTCCGTCATGGATGAAATAATTGAACTGCGTAACGGCGAGATCTTCACCCGTCCATTGCTGCTCGATATGAATCACACCCTGCGCGTCCACTTCGATTCGACGGACGCTGCATTGGCCTCGCATCAGCAATAATCGATAACGACACTTGAGCAAGCCACTGGCAGCGTCGACCTGCCAGATAATAAAATTCTGCGGTTCGTAGAAATACGCCGAATCTCCAACGACCAGCGCCAGCAACGTCTCATCGGCCTGCTGCACTTCTTCGTTGCGGATATACAGAAATCGATCTTCAGCAGCCTCGTACCAGGCAGTGGTATAGCGTGGTTGTTGCTGTGCTTCGAACGGGATCAGGAAACGATGAACGGGAGTGTATGGCAACACCAGCCGATGCTCCTGAGCCAGCGACTTGTAATGTTCAAGCAGCGACTGCTCGTTCTCTTCCGCTGACGCCGTCTGCTCCAGAACATTCAATTGACGCCTGGCATAATCGACCCTGAACAGTCGCTGGTCAGCCAGCGTGATCAACACATCATGGTGGCCCCTTCCGGAAACCTGCACTTTGACGTTTCCAATGACGATCTGTCCGCCAACGTCTACAACGACATCACGCTCACTCGCCCAGGTCGCCACCAGATTCCATCGGCATTGCTGAAGGCTTGGCGACAACAGCTCGACACTAACCCCGCGATTCATCATCAGGGTGCAGGAGGCGCCTGCGCCTTCAATCCTGTAAGACACCTTGTCATGCCAGTCCTGCGGCACTACCGGTACCGCAAGCAACCGCTCCACCGCGTCCAGTTGCACCTCGATAACGGTTGCCCGATAGACCGGCACCAGACGATGCAGGATGTAGTGGACAGGAAAGGAGTAGAACGAAAAGAGGAACTGCCACTGCCCCTGCCGGTCTTTTTTTTCCAACCGTCGCGCCGTATCGAAACCGCTGTCATGACGTAACGTAGCAAATGGCAATGCCTTGTATTCATAGCCGTAACACGTTTGCGGCGTACACGGCAGCACAACCTGTTGCCCGGCAGGAGGCTCGAATTTCATGCCGCCGGGCAGGCTCAGCTCCCTCTGGATATTAATTGCCTGCTGATAATCCGGGTTGAAATCGGGCACCCCGAAATGGTCATGCAATCGATACAGCTTCGGACTGTCGAGTGTCATTCGGCCCTGTTTGAAATCCAGGCTCTGGACGATCAACGATGAATGTGGGACCCAACCCCGAAGTGATTTATCGTAGCGATAACCAACGCCGCGATAACTACGCTCCAGATCATCGAAAAACAACCCGACTGCCTGAGCCTCTTCGGCGATTCTGGCAAATCCCTGGGCCAGTGCCGCGACACCTATAGCCAGGCCGCCAAGGATCACACCGGCACCTCCCAGTACCGCTGCCGCAGTCGTAGCGCCGGCCACTGCCGCGCCCAGCCCCCCGGCAGTTAACGCAAGACTGGCGGAATCGAAGGCCAATTGGGTGCCGAACTGCGCCTGTTCGACTTCATCCTGCGCCGTCGCCAATTGATAGATGTCGAAGCCGACATTCGCCAGCCCCAATATCGCTCCTACACCTTCGTTGGCGATATGTCCCAAAGCCTCCCGCACCACGGGAGCGCAGGTGCGCGCAATGATCTTTTCTTCACCCAGACCGATGCGAACCAGACTGACCAGACCCGCCACATCCAGGGCATTGCCATGCACCAGTTGTGCATAGTTGACGTACGCATGCAGGCGTACCGCAATGGTCAAGGTGCGGTCCTCGCCTTCACGTCCACGCAGCGCATTCATCAATGCCTGAATCGTGAATCCGGTATTGAGGGTGTGCACGCTGCCGACCTCGAACGGCCCCACTGTCGATTTGCCGGCAAGCTTTGCAAACTGCTCCGACAGATAGTTTTTGATTCGCAGCAGACGATGATCACCACTGATCACCTGCACAATGTGCTCCGGCTGCAACGGATCAATCATGGAGATCCGGTATTCGCCCTTGGGGGTTATCTCGAGCGTTTCAAACAACGGCACCAACGGCGAAACCGATGTATGCACCCCCTGCAATCCGTCCGTGACATGCGCGATTTGCTGCCCCCACCAAAGGCTGTCCAGCTCCAGCAAACTGCGACCCAGATGAGTATTACTGACCAGCGATTGACCTCGCGCGCTGTTAAGCCGCACGCGCAGGGCGCGCTCCGGTATTCCCGACATCAAGGTGTCGGACTCCAGCAGTTGCTCTACTTTGAGTCCGTTGGACAAACTCCAGCCGGCTACGCGCTCACCGTGCAGCTCTATCAGATCGAACGTCGGATGGGTGTCACTGCCATAAGCGGCGTAGTGCCTGGCCATGCCCTGCTTCTGAAAAAAATGCGCCAGCGACCGCTGGAACATGGCCGGCTTCTCGAATTCGAACACACCGAAATTAGGATCGTAGAAATGAAAAGTCGTGCGCCCGCCAATGACGGTTTTCGCCACCAACATGGCGTGATTATCCGAATTGAGCATCATCGTGCGAGTGCTGTCGTAGCCTTGCAAAGTGGCGGTGACCTGCTCAACGCTCATCCGCCCCAGCGGCGTCCCGACCTCTTGCAACTGCACACCACGCAATTCCTCCAGCGCATCCAGAAACACAGCTGAGTCTTGCTGCTGCGGATCAATAGTCGCCAGGTTGAAACGCTCACGTAATCGATTCGAAGCCAAGGCGCCCCTTTCAAGCGCCGCACTCATGACCAGCGCCAGCGGGTAACAACGGCCCCCTGCGGTATCACCGAGGCCGTGCAGCAATAGATCCTGAGGCACCAGTTTTACGCTACTGGCCTCGAATTGATCCAACACCTGACCGACCCGCTCGATGACCTGCTGACGGTGTTCAAGCGTGGCGACCTGTTGGATGAGTGCAACATGGCGCCCCCATTCAAACAATGTATGCGCCTGGCCAAGTGCAGCCTTCTTCAGCGTCAATGCGCTTTCTGACGATGAAACAAGTTCATCGATATGGCTGGCAAGGCCCGCCATGAACGCCGGCGCCCGACGCTGATAAAGATGTCGCTCAATGACCGCATACCGGCCAGACGCGCCCAGTTCGTTAACACTGTTGGCCAGATTATCGAGCTCGGGCGCAAGTTGCGTGAAGCTCTGGTTATCAAGGGAATGCGCCCCCAGTAACTGGCCCAGCAAGACCCTGTGCAAAGCGCTGATCTGGAAAACATGCAGAGAACCATCGGCAAGTCGGCTCAGCAGTTCGTCCAGCGGCAAATCCTCGATCGACGTATCACCGAGTGACGCCGGGGCTTGCAGCCTGGAAGGCTGAGCCTTGATGGCCTGACGCTCATCGAAACCGAGCGGCGGTGCATCTGCGAAATCCAGAGGCCCGTTATGACCTTGTCTCATCGCTGCCACGAACGGCTCACCGAGCCTGTCAATCATCGCTTGCAGAATCTCGGTCAACAGCACTGGCCGACCCTCGATCACCGGCCAGCCTTCTTCGAACAGTACTGTTGATTGCTTAAGCAATGCTGCGATGTCACCGCTGTAGCGAGTGGCGAAATCTCCCTTTTGCCAGCGCTGTTGTTCGTTGCTGACCCACTGCTGCTGATCGGTTTCGTTGTCTTTCCAGGAATGGTCCTGCTCTTCCTCGGTCTTGCGATTGACCGTCCAGAGTGGCGTAATGGCTGCGTCCATGCGCAATGCTTCAACGTCTCTGGGAATGAAGTGCTGACGCTCATAATCCGCCAGGCCATCACGCATCGCACCGGGACCGGTCAGATAGATTGTCCACTCGCTTTGCGGACGAATGCCGTCACCGAAATAGCCCGCAACCGCTCCAGCCAGATAGCTGGCAGCCACATCTTCTTCCATGGACAGCTCAGCGAATGGGCCGGTTTGTTTCTCAAGCACTTCGCGTGAAAGCACCGACATGGCATCGAAATCATGCAATGCAACACCGCGCTTTGCTGCCAGTCGAGCGGTGTCATTGATCACCTGATAGTTGAAACGATACCGCTCGATCACCGCTTTCAGCATCGCCGACCCGGCGTGCGCCATCAGGTAGGCGTTACTCAGTGAGTTTTGCTCTGCAACAGCGCGCAGGGCCTGAGGGCGGACGAGACGTTCTGCCGGCGCCTGAAATACCTGCCCCAGCGCTGGCTGACTTTTGGCAAATGTTTCAAGCGCGACCCTGTGCTCTTGGGGAATCTGCTCGAAGTAATCTGTGTATTGACCGCGTAGCGCCTGACGGCCGGGCATCCATTGCGGATTGTGATCCAGCAATAACTGCAAAACGCCAAGGCGCGCGTCGCCGCCAAATTCGCTGATATCAACGCCGCCCAAGGTCTTGGCCAGTGGCGGAAGATTATCGACATCGGCATAAATTCCGCTCTCATCGAACAGGACCTCGACTCGCACGACATCGGATGCCGCTGCCAGATTGCCACGCAGCCGGGTCTCGCGATCGTAGACAGCCTGCAATGTCAGCGGCTCGCTTGCGCCATGAAGATCACGCAACCGTAGATCCCCACCTGCCAGTTCCAACAGACTGAGATGGTTTTGCTCGATCTGCTGTTCCAGCTTCGCCGCATCCTGACCGTAAGCCCGGGTCAGTAGATCCACCCTGGCTTCATCAGCCGAGCGTCCGTTGTCCACCGCAGCATTGATGTGCATGAACATCTGCTGCTTCAGAACTATCGCCCGCTCTTCGTAAAGAGCACCCAGTTCCGACTCGGAAGTGCTGCTGACACCGCCATGTAACATCGCATCAGCCTTCGCCGCCTCAACAATTGACTTATTGGTCTGCCACGCCAATAACGCGTCACTGTCATACCAGAGATTGAGTTGGTAACCCTGCCCGTTGAGTACTTGCTTCCAGAGATTGATGTAATCGCGCTGAATCGCCCCCATACCGCCACCGAGCCAGACAAAGTGCAGGTTCTTGGGAACGGGAGTCGCTACGGCCTTATTAAAGGCAATACTATTTTTAATTCGCGTTTCATACGCTTCGACCTGATTACGGATCTGCCCCAGACCGCTAATCCCGGAGTGGCCGCTATCAGCGTCCCGGCGTACGCGACCTGGATCGACTAGTTGTCCCAGCGTTTGCTTCAACAGGGCCAGCGGCTCGATCAACCGTTGGCTGTCGATTGAGCCAATACAGGCAAAGTAATAACGCAGAACCGCCTGGTACGAATTGCTGTCTCGGTGAGGCAATAACGCTTGTTCGAGATCCGCCTGTTTAAACAAGCTTATAAAGTCGACGTAGCCACTAGCACTTCGATTATCTGCATTCCGCATGACAGTTGCTTCCCTTTATCCTGATAAACACCACGGGAACCCGCGGCACCTCCACGCAAGACAAAGTTAACAACCGGCAGACTCAGTCTCAAACCAGAAAACATTCAACAAGTGTCAGAAAGCACATATAAAAAACCGTCGAAAAAATCGGTGACACTTATCCGACGTAACCGGGAATCACAACTTAAACCTTACTGCTTGGCGAAGAGCCGCAAACACACAACTCCAACTTGAGGACAACCAAGTGAAGATTCAAAATAAATCAGACCGAATGTAAGTAGTGAAAAAGCTCCGACGAGTTAAAGAAAGAGATCCCACAAGCGACGTCGAAAAATCCGATACGGCCAAATCCGGACCATGACAGTCCGGCAGGCCGATGGCGGCCTCAAGGACCGCCATCAATCACGACTGTGGTTTTTCGCCGTACCAGCGTGGCGTGTACACCCATTCGCCCCCGTCCGGCTTGGGGAAGGTGCACGTGGTCGAAGAACCGATCAGCACCATCGTGCGCATATCCACCTGCTCCGGCGTCAATTGCCCGAGCGTGGTCACGCGCAGGGTCTGCCCCGGACGCCCGATGTCACGCCCCAGCACCACCGGCGTTGCGCCAGTGCGATGCCGCGCAACGATTTCCAGCGCCAGGCCCAATTGCCATGGGCGCGCTCGTGAAATCGGGTTGTAGAAGGCCAGCGCCAGATCGGCTTCAGCAGCCAGATCCAGACGCTTTTCGATGATCGACCACGGTTTGAGGTTGTCCGACAGCGACATCACGCAGAAGTCATGGCCCAGCGGTGCACCCGCCTGGGCGGCGGTGGCGAGCGAAGCCGAAACACCCGGCAGGATTTCCAGATCGACGCTGTGCCAGGCGGGATCGCTGGATTCGTGTAATGCCTCAAGCACCGCCGCCGCCATGGCGAACACGCCGGGATCACCCGACGAGACTACGATCACCGAACGCCCTTCCGCCGCCAGCCGGAAGGCGTGACGGGCGCGCTGCATCTCTTCGCGATTGTCGGTGCAATGCTGCACCTGATCGTCGCGGAACGGGCCGGCCATTTTCACGTAGGTTTCATAGCCAAGCACATCGGTGGCGCGCGCCAGTTCGGCTTTCACCGCTGGCACCATCAGTTCAGCAGCACCCGGGCCGAGACCAATCACCGCCAGGCGACCACGCGCACGACCGATCTGCGAAACGTCCAGCGGCTGTTCGGCAACCGCTATAGCCAAGCCATTTGCCTCGACGATTGATGCCTGCGGCAACGCATGACACACCAGTGCAGTGAGGTCTTTTTGCGCCGCGACAAATCGCAGCGGCACGTCCAACTCAAGCGCTGCTTCACGCAAGTTCGCCGAAGCCATGTCAGTGTCAGCCGCCACCAGACACGCCAGTGACTGCACCACGACTCGGGATTGCTGCAAGGCTGTACGAATGGCATTCGGCAGATCCGCCACTTCGGCACTCACCGCCACCGCGATACTGCGCGGATAGATCAACAGTTCGCTGGCACTCGCCTCGCGCTGGGCACTTCCGACGTGGATCGAGCGCTGCGCCTGTGGATCTTCCGGCAAATGCGCCTGAGCCAGCCACGGCGCGGCGCCTTCGATGCGCACGCTGTGCCCGGCCAGCAAATCGGAAACGAAGCGCTTGCCCGATTCGAGATCGCCGAGGGTGTAACCCGCCGGAGGATTGAGCAGGCAGGTGCCGAAGCGCAATTCACCGCTGGTGGTGATCGCCGCGGCAATCTGCAAAGCGCTGCCGATTTCCCGGGCCATGACGTTCACCCCGCCCAGTCCGCCAAGCAACGGCACCACCGCGCTGCCGTCTTCGGCGACGGCCAGCACGGGTGGCTCGGCACCCTTTTCCAGCAACAGCGGCGCCAGCGTGCGAATGACAATACCGGCGGCGCACAGGGCAATGATCGGCGTGTCTTGCAGATACAACTTGCGCAGGGTTGTACCGAATTCCTGATAGCTGCGATCCGCGCCCTCGACCCGACCGGCGAGGCCGTGGATCAAAGCAGCGGGATACACCTGCTGAATACGCAGCGCAGTGGCCAGGCTGCCCTGCCCGAGGATGACAATGGCGGGAGTGGATTGAGTCATCAGCCCTGCCACCGTTCGCCCGGGACAATGATCAGCGAGAAGTACGGCGAGGACATCGGCTCGACCTGATCCAGCGGTACGATTTTCTGATTGGCCATGGTTGCGCGTT
Source organism: Pseudomonas sp. NPDC087346 (assembly GCF_044744235.1). Classification (NCBI taxonomy): domain Bacteria; kingdom Pseudomonadati; phylum Pseudomonadota; class Gammaproteobacteria; order Pseudomonadales; family Pseudomonadaceae; genus Pseudomonas; species Pseudomonas sp. NPDC087346. The sequence continues at coordinate 81,994 of NZ_JBIUXX010000020.1, read as the reverse complement.
CGACATACAGCGCACGCTCGGCCAGGCCGAGTTCTTCCAGCACCTGACGCACCTTGGGAAAGTTACGCCCAAGCTTCATGATGACTGCGGCGTCGGCATCCGCCAAACGTCGTTTCAGATCTTCATGCGGCAACACACCGGAAAGCACCGACAGGCTCTGATTGCGATATACCAGCGGCGCACCCAGCACCGAAGCGCCACCGAGCATCGAGCACACGCCCGGCACCACTTGCGCTTCGTAGCGCGTAGCGAGGCGGTCGTGCAAATACATGTAGGAGCCGTAGAAGAACGGATCACCTTCGCAGATCACCGCCACATCGCGACCGGCATCCAGATGCGCAGCCACTTCTTCGGCAGCGTCATCGTAGAAATCGCTGATCACCTGTTCGTAAGACAATGGTGCCGGCAGCACTTCGGTGGTCACCGGGTACACCAGCGGCAGCAGATTCTGCGCGTCTTGCAGGTGCGCTTCGATAATGCCGAAGGCGTTGCCCTTCTTGCCCTTGGCGACGAAGTACGCCACTACCGGCGATTCGCGCAGCAGGCGCAGCGCCTTGACGGTAATCAGTTCCGGATCACCGGGGCCGACACCGAGGCCGATCAAACGTCCTTTAGCCTGCATCATTCGATCTCCGTGGCGAGCGCATTGACAGCGGCGGCAGCCATGGCGCTACCGCCGAGCCGGCCCTGCATGATCACGAACGGCACGCCACGGCTGTCAGCCGCCAGCGCTGCCTTGGACTCCGCCGCGCCGACGAAACCGACCGGGAAACCGAGGATCAATGCCGGTTTCGGAGCGCCGGCATCGAGCATTTCCAGCAAATAGAACAGCGCGGTCGGCGCGTTGCCGATCACCACCACACTGCCTTCCAGATGCGGACGCCACAGTTCCAGCGCAGCGGCGGAACGCGTGTTGCCCAGCTCACGGGCGAGGTCCGGCACGCTCTCGTCACGCAGGGTGCAGATCACCTGATTGTCAGCCGGCAAGCGCGTACGGGTCACGCCTTCGGAGACCATCCGCGCATCACACAGAATCGGCGCCCCGGCAGCCAGCGCATCACGCCCGGCCTTGCCCGCACCTTCGGAGAATTGCAGACCGTCGATGGCATCGACCATGCCGCAGGCGTGGATCACCCGCACGGCGAGTTTTTCCAGGTCGGCGGGAATTCGCGACAGGTTGGCTTCAGCGCGGATGATCGCGAAGGAGTTGCGATAGATCTCCTGACCGTCGCGGATGTAATCAAGCATCAAGGGGGCTCCGTGAGCGGGTGGCGAGCAAGATCGCGACCGCTTCAATAGTCAGATTGTGTGCGTGCAACGCGCCGAAACCCGGCTGCGAGGCATCGCGAAAATAGAGGTCGTAACGACCGGGGCTGACCGCCAGCAAAGTCACCGGGGCACGGTGAGCGGCAGCGCACGAACGCGAGCAGCCTGACAGGTGCACGCTTTGGCCTGTTTGCAGCAATGTCGCCAGATGACGCGCATCTTGTTTGGTATCGGCCAAGCCTTTGCCGCAGCCACTGGAACCGGTGCAGGCGATCAGGCGTGAGAGCGGTTCGGCGGCTTGAGTCAGCAGTTTGAGTTGTTCCAGCCCGCTGAGCACTTCGGCTGCATCGCAGGCCTTTACGTTGGGCAGCAACAGGCTCTGCCATGGCGTGAAACGCAGGCTGCCGTCGCCGAACTGCCGCGCCAGTTGCGCGGCACCACGCAGCATCGATGGATCAAGACGACCGAGCGGCGGCACTGCGCCAACGTACAGCAGACCTTCTGTGTTTTGCGGATGAGCGCCGATGTGCAGGTCGTCTGCCGCTGAGATACGCTGCCAGCCACTGATGGTCCTTACCGGCACGCGCGCGCGCAACTGTTCGAGAAACGCCAGCCTCGGCAGTTCATCGAGCAAATGGCGCATCCGCGTCTGCTCCGGGCGAGCCAGATCAAGGAACAATTCCAGCACCGCGACCACCAATGCATGGGCACTTTCCAGTGTAACGGCGCCCAGTGCTCGATCCGTCGGGCAACCTGCCAGACCAAATCCCAGCAACACCTCACCGTCACGTTCGAACGCCGACAACCACAGGTCATGCGGATGTTCGAGCATCACCAGCGCTTCAGCGCCATCCAGTTGCACGGCGAACTTGGCGCTCAGCTCATGGAATCGGGGGTGGCTTTGCAGCGTGTCGAGGATCTGCTCGGCGAGTGCACGTGTGTCGAAAAGCATCTGCCGGTCGAGCCCGGCGGTCGGGCTGAGCATCAGGTTACGCACATCATCGCCTGCCGCCGTTCGCGGCCCGAGTCCGGCAGCCAGCAGGCTGTCGATCAACGCTGCGGACTGCTCGCCGATGCCCCGAATCTGCAGATTGGCGCGGTTGGTGGCCTCGATTGCGCCACCGGCAAAACGCTCGGCGGCATCGGCTACCGCGTCGGCCTGAGCTGCCGTGATCGAACCGCCATTGAGCTTGATCCGACAGATACCGCCGTCCAGTGCCTGGACGATACGCAGCAACCCCGGACAAGCCGAGGGGCGTAAAACGGTGGACATCGGGCGTTCGTTCAAGGGATGACCGGCTGGCAGGCAGCGCTGTGATAGGCGAAAGGTCGCCATTATGCCTGCTTTGCCCGGCGTCATGAAAAGTCTGCCCGTCGGATCGACTGTTGGCAGGTCGTAACGTAGAAGCTCATGCTTGAAGCCAAACCGGCCTTTCACGATAACGCGATGATTTGCTCGCTGCGTCGGGCACCCAATAACGCAATGACGGTTGCCCGGGACAAGTCGTAATCCTCCCGCTCCAATTGAACCCTGTAACTATCGACCGAGATGTTTCCCTGCACCTTTTGGGGGTTGAAGCGATGATGAAGCAGGTCACCGACGACCACTTCATCAGACTCGAAACCTATGATTGCCATTGTGTGAATCAGGTCCAGGGAAATCACACCGAACATGATCCGTATGCATCGCCCCTGGTCTGACACATGGCGACAAAGCAACTCACTCGCCAGCGCAGTAACGGGTTGATCTGACAGTGCCGCCAATTGGGTATCAGGCACCCAGTGCCGAAGAACCTTTCGACCCAACTCCACCAGGGAAAAACTTTCCGGCAGCGGGACAGGCAGGCTTACTTGCGGGTTTTCCAGAAACATGGCGCCCGCCACTCTCATCGCTACTTTGCCGGCATGCGTCCATGCTTCGAACTTCGATAAGTCCGGTTCTTTGTGAGAAGCAACGGTTTGCGAGTAGAGCAATGCATCCAGGCCATCACACCTGTCGGTTTGTGGAATCTGATTCGACATCAGAACAACCGCGCCGGCACATATATAAATCGTGGAGCCAATATCTGTATTCATTCATCACTCCCTGATAAGTCAGAGGCTTGCACCTCTGACTTCATTGATACTCAGCCCTGCGGAAATTCATAGCTAAGCGCTTTTTCACGCTGCTCGGTCAGCGCCTTGACGATCAGATGCTCGACCGACAAGTAGTCCTCTTCGTCCATGTGCATGGTGGCCGCTCCGTTATAGATTTCGACATTGGAAGAAGTCCATTCGACGAACAGCACCTTCGTCGGTTTGGCGGTGGCAAAATACTGAACGGCGGCAATGGCCATGGTAATACCGCCCTCGGCGTCCTCCATAGCCGTCGACATGCAAAAGTTGCCGCCTTCAGCTTTCTTCGAGTTACGCTCGAACAGCTCCAGAGCCTGCGGTTGATCCTTCAGCGCGTCCATGGTGGCGTCCGCCACGTCTGCCAGCACTTTCAGCGAAGCTGCACCACCTACTGCTGCATTCACCGCCGTACGCAGAATGGATACCGCAATGTTATCCATGGTCAGTTTTTGCGACGTCGCCTTGTAACGATTGTAAGGCTGGCTAAAGGCAAACCAGCCTGTCAGTTTCATCAGCCGCATGAATTCGTTATAACGCTGTTCTTTCTGAGTGGAGCTCGGAAACTTAAGCAGTGCGACTAGATCGGCATACATATAGGTATTTTTGACAATACGTTTGCTGCGTTTGGACATGCTCACATCAAAACCGGCGATACCACTGCCCATGATCGCCGCATTCAGCTCATCTTTATCGATGGGAAGTACCGCACTCGACAGGGAGCGCGCCAGGCTTCGTGGTGTTGCGGCAATCAGCGAGTTGCACTCTTCAATGAGTTGTACACGTTGAGCCACGGAGAATTCCTGCTTGGTTACTTCAGTCACAATTACAATTCCTTTTTTAAATTAGAACGCCTTCATGGCGCCAGCGACAAACTATCTTTTAGACAGACACTAAGCAAACGACAACAAATTCAACTTATTTCAAAACCACACTAAAAACCAAATCAACTTATCGCATGGATCTGCACCTAACTAAGCCAACTCGATTTCCTTCTGGCGCAACTCGATCACCGCCGCGCTCAGTTTCGAACGATGCATATCCATCTGCCGGGGTGTGATGACAAATCTTCGAGCATGCATATCAAGTTGTGACTGCGAGTATCTAACCTTCCAGAACAGGTAAGAAGAATTCCACTCAAGTGAAAGCAAGCGCACGTTACTCAGCACTATTTCAAGCTCCTTGTGCATATTGTATTGCACCGGTAAAAAACGAAAATCACCCCACTTCCGTGCACTCCCGGTCAGTAGTTCAACGCCTTCAGCGCTGCCTTCAAGCAATTGGAACGTTTCTGTTACTTTTTTAACAGTTGCCCTGCTGACTTCCAGGGATAACGCCGTCGCCCAGGTATCCAGCACATCACCGGAAAAATCTCGATCCACGATGACTTTTGCATCGTGTTCCAGGCTCCAGCCGACACTCCAGAGCGCTCCGGTGTAATATTCAAACCAGTTACCCGGGTCGCGCTTTCTATCGTAAAGCAGATCAGCCTGATATTCCGCCAGACCAATACTGTCCTTGACGAATTGTTTGTCTTGCCTGGACAACCCATCAAAAAAAGTCATCACGCTACTGCCCATTACCAATGACCCACCGCTTTCAGCGAGCGCCTGAAACTGTTGCTGCATGCCACTTTTGCAAACATCACTTCTCATGACCATCTCCAGTTTTAAATTATAAAAATTTTGCGCACCAATGGACCAACTCCAGCACACGCAAAAACAAACTAACAACAAATAACAATATTTAAAAAAAACAATATAAACACTTGATGTAGATGACCATCGAAATGGAAGCAGCCGATTGGGGAGAAGGCGCGTTATCATGCTGCCTGTTTACGAAAAACGCGTGATGAGGAACGGCATGACCCCTTGGTTGACGGTTGTGGGAATCGGTGAAGACGGCTTCAAGGGGCTGGGCAAAAATGCCCGGCACGCTCTGCTGCGCGCCTCGCGGATCATCGGCGGTCAGCGCCAACTGGACTTGCTGCCCGTGTGCATTCGCGGCGAACGCCAGTTGTGGCCGAGCCCGTTTACTCTCGCGCCGGTACTTGAACACCGTGGCGAAGCGGTGTGCGTGCTGGCCAGTGGTGATCCGATGTTCTATGGCGTCGGTGCCAGCCTCGCTCGGCAAATACCGAGCGATGAAATGCTGATCTTGCCGGTTGCATCTTCTTGTTCATTGGCCGCTGCACGCATGGGCTGGCCGTTGCAGGACGTGACGATTCTGTCGCTGGTGGCCCGGCCACTGTCGGCGCTCAACGCTCAGCTGTTCAGCGGCGTACGACTGTTGCTGCTGAGCAATGACGGGCAGAGCCCTGCGGCTGTGGCAGAACTGCTGCGAGAACGCGGTTTTGGTGGCAGTCGAATCAGTGTTCTCGAGCATTTGGCCGGCGATGCCGAGCGGCGTATCGACAGCACCGCCAATGACTGGGATACCGCCGAAGTTGCCGACCTCAACGTGATCGCCATCGAATGCCTGGCCGACGTGGACGCACCGCGCCTGTCACGTCTGGCCGGGCTGCCCGACAGCGCTTTCAAGCATGACGGCCAACTGACCAAACGCGACGTGCGCGCCATCACCCTCGCTCGCCTCGCGCCGACTCCCGGTGAACTGCTGTGGGATGTTGGCGCTGGCAGCGGCTCGATCGGTATCGAATGGATGCGCGCGCATCCGAGCTGTCGCGCACTGGCTATCGAAGCCGACGACGGCCGTCAGCAATTGATCGAGCACAACCGCGATGCGTTGGGCGTTCCCGGCCTGCAACTGATTCGCGGCAGCGCACCGCAGGCGCTCGCCGGGCTGGAGCGCCCGGACGCAATTTTCATCGGCGGCGGCGTGACCCGTGAAGGCGTGCTCGACACTTGCTGGGCGCAGCTCAAACCCGGTGGCCGACTGGTCGCCAACGCCGTGACCCTGCAAAGCGAAACCACTCTGATGAACTGGCGCGAACGCCACGGCGGCGAACTGACGCGCATTCATGTTGCGCAGGCGCAGCCGCTGGGCGAGTTCGACACCTGGCGTCAGGCGCTGCCGATCACCTTGCTGGATCTGGTCAAACCCCTCGATGCGTGACGAAACCGCTGAACAACCCGCCCCGCTGCGCAGCGGCCTGACCACCGGCAGTTGCGCCACCGCCACCAGCCTCGCCGCCGCACGCCTGTTACTCGCCGGAACCTCGGCGGATGCGGTGCAGATCGTCTTGCCCAAAGGCAAGCAAGTGCAGATGCGTCTGGAGTTCTGCCGGCTGACCGACGACGGCGCCGAGGCCGGGACGATCAAGGATGCCGGTGATGACCCTGACGTAACCCACGGCGCACTGCTCTATTCGCGGGTACGGCTGAATGCCGAGCCGGGGATTCGTTTCAACGCCGGTCTGGGTGTCGGTACCGTGACCCGGCCGGGGCTGGTGCTGGGTGTCGGCGAGCCGGCGATCAACCCGGTGCCGCGCAAAATGATCAGCGATCACCTGCGCCTGCTCGCCGAAGAAACCGGCTATGGCGGTGGTTTCGAGGTCACGGTCAACGTCGAGGGCGGTGAAGCGCTGGCGCTGAAAACCATGAACCCTCGCCTGGGCATTCTCGGTGGTCTGTCGATTCTCGGCACCAGCGGCATCGTCCGGCCGTTTTCCTGCGCGGCCTACATCGCCTCGATCCATCAAGGCATCGACGTCGCTAAAACCAATGGTTATCTGCACATCGCCGCGTGTACCGGCAATGCCAGCGAAGACACCATGCGCGGGGTCTACAACCTGCCGGAAATCGCCCTGATCGAGATGGGCGACTTCGTTGGCGCGGTGCTCAAGCATTTGCGCAAAGTGCCTGTGGATAAACTCAGTCTGTGTGGCGGCTTCGGCAAGATCAGCAAACTCGCGGCCGGACATATGGATTTGCACAGTCGTCATTCGAGCATCGACCTGCCGCAACTGGCCGAATGGGCAGCGGCAATTGGCGCTGACGAGCATTTGCAGCAGGCCATTCGTGAGGCCAACACCAGCCAGCAGGCACTGGCAATGGCCAGTGCGGCGGGCATCGCCCTCGGCGATGAGGTCTGTCGCCATGCCTTGAATTTTGCCCGCAGCGTGGTGCCGGCGCAGGTGCAGGTCGAGGTCTTTGCGATTGATCGACAGGGTGGCATCGTCGGCCATGCCGGAGGTTTCGCATGAAACGGATTCTATTGCTCGGCGGCGTCACCGAGGCATTGGCCATCGCCCGCACGCTTGGGCCGGAACACATTTACAGCCTCGCCGGGGTAGGTCGGGTGCCGACTGATCTGACCTGTCAGGTGCGGGTCGGCGGCTACGGCGGTGCCGAAGGGCTCGCGCAATTCATCCGCGACGAAGGCATCGATTTGCTGCTCGACGCCACTCACCCCTACGCCGCGCAAATCAGCCAGAACGCCGCCAGCGCCGCAAACCTGACATGCATCCCTTGCTGGGCCCTACGCCGACCAGCGTGGCAAGCGCAGGCCGGCGATGACTGGCGAGAAGTCAGCGACTGGGCCGAACTGATCAGTGCCCTCAAACCGTTTCGCCGACCGCTGTTCACCCTCGGCCGCGAACCGCTGCAACACCTGAACGAAATCCCCGCCGATCAGTTCTGGACCCTGCGCGCCCTCGACGTTTACCCCGGCAACGAACGCTGCGAAATCATCGGCGCCCGGGGGCCGTTTCTGCTTGAGGATGAACGCGCACTGTTCGAACGCCGGCGGATCGACGTGCTGATCAGCAAAAACAGCGGCAGCACCGCGACCGAGCCGAAACTGGAAGTGGCCCGCGAACGCGGGGTGCCGGTCATCATATTGAAGCGCCCGGTGTTGGCGGGGGTTGATCGGGAGTTTCAGTCGCTTCCGGAAACACTTGCGGCGTTGGAGGCAATCTCCTTCTGAGGCAATATCCGCAGCTTGCATGATAAGTAACCTATTTGTTACCTTCAGGGCCAGCCGTGATTACACTCGAAGAATATTTACACGAAGACGAATCAAGCCCGTTTGGACGGTGGTTCTCCACTTTGAATGTACAGGCGGCACTCAAGGTTTCTAATGCCATGATCCGGCTGGAAATGGGCAACACCTCCAATATCAAATGGTTCGATGGTCTAGGCGAATACAAAATCAATTGGGGGCCTGGGTACAGAATCTACCTGATACAAGAAGGAAAACGGCTGATCATCCTGTTCGGTGGAGGAGACAAGTCCACCCAGAAAAAAGACATCAAACAGGCGAAAGCATTGATAGCCGAATTTCGAACTCGAAAAAAAGCTGAACAGGACCGGAGGTAATTTGATGGTTCTCACTCGAAGCTACAAACATTCAATTGCAGAACGCGCACAACGCGACCCTGAATTTGCTCAAGCATTGCTGGATGAGGCCGCAACACTGTTCCTGAATGGCGAACCAGAAATGGCGAGAATAATTCTGCGCGATCTGGTTAACGCGACTGTCGGCTTCGAAGAGCTGGCAAGGGAGACTGAAAAACCCAGTAAAAGCCTGCATCGAATGCTGTCAGCCAAAGGCAACCCGAGCATGGATAACCTGGCCAAAATATTTTCGGTAATCCGCGCTACGCTAGGTGTAGATATGCAGGTTCACGCCGTACCTGTGAATTGAGCGAGTCATTGAAGAGTGCGCTGCGACACCAAACCGCACGACGCTTTTTTACTTATCGGCCCTGATCAGGCTAAATAGCCGCGCCTGATCGCCCACCCAATGGATCTGTCCCATGAACCGACAACGGCTAGCATTTGCCTGGATCGCCTGCTTTGCAGTGCTGTTCAACATGCTCGCCATGCCGATGACGGGAGCGATGGCGCAGGCGGCCAAATCACCGGCCGAACAACTGCTGTGGAGCAGTTTCTGCACCGGCAGCGGGACGAAGATGGTGGCGATCAACATCGGCATTACCGATCAGAAAACTCCGCCAAACGACACCCATTCCAACATGCAGCATTGCTGGTGCTGCTCGGGCTCAGCGCCATTGGTGGCGTTGCCGGGGCATGTGCCGCAGCTGTATTTCGCTCGATTCGAAAGCAATCACAGTGTCGCGCCCGCCTCACTGGAAACGCCCACACCGCGCCAGCAATGGCCCAGCCTCAACCCCCGCGCCTCGCCTCTGGTTTGATTTGTTCTCGCAATTGACCTGCGTTTCAAATCGTTCTGGAGAACTGCCATGTTGAAAAAACTCATCGTCCTCGCTGCGTTGCTGCTGCCTGTGGGCTTCGCCCATGCCCACGAATACAAGGCCGGCGAGCTGGAAATCGCCCACCCGTGGTCGCAGGAACTGCCGCCCAATGCGCCGACGGTTGCCGCCTATTTCGTCATTGAAAATCCGGGTAAAACCGACGACCGCCTGCTCGGTGTCGACTCGCCGATCTCCGGCGAAGCGCAGTTGCACGAGCATGTGATGCAGGGCGACCTGATGAAAATGCAACAGGTGCCGAGCGTCGTGGTTCCTGCTGGCGGCAAGGTGACGTTCGCGCCGATGGCCTACCACGTGATGCTGCTTGATCTGAAGGATCGCAGCCTGCTCAGCGACGGCAAACGCTTCCCGCTGACCCTGCACTTCGAGAAGGCCGGGAATGTCACCGTGGAAGTCTCGGTGCAGAAGAAACCTGCGCAAGCCACCCAGGCGCACGATCACGCTCAATAACCGATCCGGCTGACCCCGCCCGTGCGCCCGCAAAGCGCCAGGGCATCCGGCCGATACCGTCAGACAGAGACGCTGACTCGCGGTAGCTGGATCGCCCTGTTCGCCATGTTGATGATCTTCATCGGCCCGCTGATTTCTCAGTCGATGCCGATGGGTCAACACGCCTCGACTTCCATGCCGATGAGCATGGACATGTCGATGGACATGCCGGGCATGGATCACGGTGGGCATGCCGCCAAGCCCTCTGCCGAACACTGCCCGCCGCAATCCTCGCAGCATGTGCTGTGGGAAAAATGCGGTTATTGCAGTCTGCTGTTCAACTGCCCGGCGCTGACCGGCGGCGGTTCTTTCGCCAGCTTCAGCATCGCCCACGTCAACACCTTTACCCCACCCTCCCCGCACCTGGGACATGCCCGGCAAACCTTCTTCCCCGGCGCCCGCACCCGCGCCCCGCCCATCGCAGCGTAAGCATCCACCTCTGATTGCACACGGTTGAGAAGACAGCTTCAGGCTGCCGGCCGTGTCGTTTACGACTGTTTGATGGAAATTGTCATGTCCAGGTTTTCTGTTGTCCCACGCTCGGGCTCTGCCCAGGCGACCTTTGCCCTGAACGAATCGCGCATTCGTTTCTCGCACGCGACTGCCGTCCTTTGCGGCGTACTGCTGTCCCCGCTGGTGCTGGCCGATGAACATGCTGGCCACAATGAAGAACTGAGTCCGACGGTGATCACCGCCATCGCGCCGAGCTCGCCACTGACCATCGTCACCAATCCCAAAGACCCGCGCCAACCGGTGCCGGCCAGCGATGGCGGCGATTATCTGAAAACCATTCCCGGCTTCGCCCTGGTGCGTAACGGCGGCACCAATGGCGATCCGGTGCTGCGCGGAATGTTCGGCTCGCGGCTGAACATCCTCACCAACGGCAGCATGTTGCTCGGTGCTTGTCCGGGGCGAATGGACGCGCCGACCTCGTACATTTCACCGGAAACCTACGACAAGCTGACGGTGATCAAAGGCCCGCAAACTGTGCTCTGGGGCCCGGGCGCATCAGCCGGCACGGTGCTGTTCGACCGTGAACCGGAAAGCTTCGGTGAACTCGGCACCCGGGTGAACGCCAGCGTCCTGGCCGGCTCCAACGGCCGCTTCGACAAAGTCGTCGATGCCGCTGCCGGTGGCCCGCAGGGTTACGTGCGAGTGATCGGCAACACCGCGCACTCCGACGATTATCGCGACGGCAACAACGACACCGTTCCTTCGCGCTACGACAAATGGAACGGCGACATCGCAGTGGGCTGGACCCCGGACGCCGACACGCTGATCGAGTTGACCGCCGGCAAGGGCGATGGCGAAGCGCGTTACGCCGGGCGTGGTATGGACGGCTCGCAGTTCCTGCGCGAAAGCCTCGGCCTGCGTTTCGAGAAATCCAACATCACCGATATATTGGAGAAACTCGAAGCGCAGGTCTACTACAACTACGCCGACCACGTTATGGACAACTACACCCTGCGCACCCCGTCCGGCACCGGAATGATGTCGGGGCCGATGGCGTCCAACGTCGACCGCCGCACCCTCGGCGCGCGGATCAAAGCGACCTGGCGCTGGGCCGATATCCAGTTGATCACCGGCCTCGACGCGCAGACCAACGAGCACCGCCAACGCAGCGGCATGGGCATCGATACCTACAAGGATCAGCCGTACACCAAGGACGCCGACTTCCATAACTACGGCGTGTTCAGCGAGATGACCTGGTACGCCGCTGACCGTGATCGCCTGATCACCGGTGCGCGAGTCGATCGCGCTTCGGCCAAGGATTACCGGCAAACCACCGGTTCCGGAATGATGTCCGCGCCGAACCCGACCGCCGACGACACCCGTGCCGACACCCTGCCAAGTGGCTTCGTACGTTACGAACATGATCTGGCCGACAGCCCGACCACGCTCTACGCCGGTCTCGGCCACGTACAGCGTTTCCCGGATTACTGGGAACTGTTTTCGCCGAAGTCAGGCCCTGCCGGGTCGCTGAATGCTTTCGACTCGATCAAACCGGAAAAGACCACCCAGTTCGATTTCGGCGTGAACTACAAGAGCGCCGATCTTGAAGCCTGGGCCTCGGGCTACATCGGGGTGGTGCGCGATTACATCCTGTTCGACTACACGCCGACCATGATGGGCATGAGCACTTCGCGCGCTGAAAACATCGACGCACGCATCATGGGCGGCGAACTCGGTGCTGCCTACAACCTCACCAGCAACTGGAAAGCCGACGCAACCCTGGCCTACGCCTGGGGCAAGAACAGCAGCGACGGCAAGGCCCTGCCACAGATGCCGCCGCTGGATGCACGTTTCGGCCTGACCTACAGCGAAGACAACTGGAGCGCCGGCGCCTTATGGCGGGTGGTTGCCGCGCAAAACCGTATCGACCAGAACAAGGGCAACGTGGTCGGCAAGGACTACGACAAGAGCGGCGGTTTTGGCGTGTTCTCGCTCAACGGTGCCTACCGGATCAACAAGAACTGGAAGGTCAGTACCGGCGTCGACAACCTGTTCGGCAAGGCTTACGCCGAGCACCTGAACCTGGCGGGCAACGCCGGTTTCGGCTACCCGGCCAACGACCCGCAAGCGATCAATGAACCGGGGCGCACGCTCTGGACCAAGGTCGATATGAGTTTCTAAAAGCATCGCCAGCAGGCTGGCTCCCACCAGGATCAATACCTTCCATGTGGGAGCCAGCCTGCTGGCGATCGGTTGCGCAGCAACCGCAAAAGACAACTAAAAGATCCAAGCCAAGCGGAGCAAACGTGATGCAAAAGCCCAAAGCGAATTTCTACAACCTAGCGTGGCGCTGGCATTTTTATGCCGGGCTGTTCGTTGCGCCATTCATGGTGATGCTGGCCCTGACCGGCACCGTCTATCTGTTCAAACCGCAACTCGATCAACTGATGTACAGCAGCCTGCTCAATGTCCCCGCCGGACATCACACAGTCTCGGCCGACGACTTGCTGCAACGGGTGAAAAACGCTTATCCACAAGGCCAGATCACCCAGTACCTGCCACCTGTTGAAGCCGGGCGCAGTGCGCAATTCGTGGTGAAGAATGCCGGCCATGAACTGAACGTGTTCATCGATCCGTACCACGGCGACATCCTCGGCGAGCAGGATGCCAAGCAGAACCTGCAAGCCATCGCCCGGGCGATTCACGGCGAATTGATGATCGGCACCGTCGGTGACCGGCTCATAGAACTTGCCGCCGGTTGGGGGGTGGTGTTGGTGGTGTCCGGAGTATTTCTCTGGTGGCCACGCGGTCAGGCCGCGGGGATTCTCTGGCCACGCCTGAACAGTCGCGGACGCGTGTTGTGGCGTGACCTGCACGCGGTCACCGGGTTCTGGGGCGCAGCGTTGTTGCTGGTGATGTTGCTCAGCGGCATGACCTGGACTGGATTCTGGGGCAAGCAATACGCGCAGGTGTGGAACGTGTTTCCGGCGGCGATGTGGAACAACGTGCCGACCTCCGACATCGAGGCCGGCAGCCTGAATAACGCCGCGCGCCAGACTGTGCCATGGGCGATGGAAAACACGCCGATGCCGATGTCCGGCGATCACGCCGAACACATGGCTCACGGTGGCGCGCATGCAGGTCCCGCAGCACCGACCATCAGCCTTCAGGATGTGCAGAACATCGCCACTGAGCGCAAGGTCGAGCCCGGTTACAGCATCACTCTGCCGACTACCGCCACCGGCGTGTTCACCATCGCAGTGTTTGCCGATGACCCACGCAACGACGCCACCCTGCACGTCGATCAGTACACCGGCAAAGTGCTCGCCGACGTGCGTTTCGAGCAGTACGGTGCCGTTGCCCGGGCCACGGAAATCGGCGTGATGCTGCACGAAGGCAAGATGTTCGGCACGCCGAACCAGATCATCGTGCTGTTGATCTGCCTGATGATTCTGCTCAGCGCCGTCAGTGGTGTGGTGATCTGGTGGAAGCGTCGCCCGCAAGGCAAATTCGGCGTACCACCGCTGCGTCATGATCTGCCGAAATGGAAAACCGGCGTGCTGATCATGCTCACGCTGGCGGTGATTTTTCCGCTGGTGGGCGCTTCGCTGGTGGTCGTCTGGTTGCTCGATCGACTGCTGTTGTCGCGTCTGGGCAAACAACATGAATCCGCCTCAACTTCGTCATGAGACAGGCGAGATGCGCGATCTAGAGGGCTCTATAAACTGCCGAGCTTATAATCCGGTATTTTTTAGTGTTACTGTATAACGCTAGCTTGCCATTCTGCCCGCAGCCAAAAGCCGCGGGCTTTTCTTTTGAAGAAGTGATGCATCGCCCGAATGAACAAGTACCTCTTGTCCAGCCTTTGCCTGTTCGCCGTGAACACCGCCCAAGCCGAAACGGTTCCTCTGACGCTGCCCACCGGCACCATCAGCGCACCAGCCGTCGATGATGAAACCGTCAGTCTGACCAAGCCGACCACCGCCGGTTCGCGCCTGAACCTGACCGCGATGGAAACCCCGGCTAGCGTCGAAAGCCTCAGCGGCGAGCAAGTCCGTGCCCGTGGTGATCGCAGCGTGCAGGACGCGGTATCGCGCAGCACCGGCATCAGCCGCACCGGTACGCCGGGCGATGGCGGCACCTCGTTGCAGGCACGCGGTTTTACCGGGCAGAGTTCGGTGATGCAGTTGTATGACGGCAATCGCATGTACACCGGCATGGGCACAGTGACTTTCCCGGTCGACACCTGGTCGGTAGAGCGCGTCGATGTACTGCGCGGTCCGGCCTCGGTGCTGTACGGCGAAGGCGCGACCGGCGCGGTGGTCAACGTGATCCCGAAGAAGCCGTTCAGCGGCGAGATCGAAAACCATCTACGCGTCGGTTACGGCTCCTACGACAGCCAGCAACAGGCGTTCGACAGCGGCGGTTCGCTGACCGACACCCTGAGCTATCGGCTCAATCTCAATCGCCTGCGCAGCAACGGCTGGATTGATCGCGGCGACTCTTCCAGCGACTTCATCAGCGCGGCTTTGCGCTGGCAGGCCACCGACGATCTGGCGTTCACCCTCGCCCACGATTATGGCGATCAGCGCCCGCAGAACTACTTCGGCACGCCGCTGATCAACGGCCATCTCAAGGACAGCCTGCGCGACAAGAATTACAACGTGCGCGACGATAAGCAGCACTACAACGATCAATGGACGCGCCTGACCAGCGACTGGCAGATCAACGATGCCGTCAGCGCCAGCAACGAACTGTATTACCTCAAGGCGCAACGGCGCTGGCAGAACGCCGAGAACTACAACTTTGATCGCGATAGCCAGCAGCTCAGCCGCAGCGGTTACTTCGGTATCGGTCATCAGCAGGAACAGGTCGGCGACCGTCAGACCTTCACCTTCAAGCATTCGCTGTTCGGCCTCGACAGCCAGACCGTGACCGGCGTCGAGTACAACCGCATCCGTTTCCAGCTCGACAGCAACTCGCCGTTCAACGACGTACTGCCCAACGGCCAGCCACTGGATCTGTATCACCCGCAGCCGGGTTATTTCGAGAGCGCCAATCCGTATCGCGATCAGTTCGACAGCACTACCAAACAGATGTCGGTGTTCGCTGAAAACCGTACGCGATTGAGTGAGCGCTGGTCGCTGGTGACCGGCGTGCGCCGTGACTACGTGCAGGTGGATCGCACCGATCTGACCGACAACAGCCAGAGTGACAAGACCCTGACCGGCAACAACTGGAAGGCCGGGCTGGTGTTTGCGCTGACGCCGCAGACATCGTTCTACGCTCAGATGGCGACCAGCACCGATGGCGTCGGCGGCCTGATTTCCCTGAGCCCGAGCCAGCAACAATATGACCTGTCGACGGCGCGTCAGACTGAAATCGGCATGAAGCAATTGTTCTGGGATCAGCGCGGCGAGTTCACGCTGGCGGCGTATCGCATCGTCAAAAAGAAACTCCTGACTGATGACCCGGGCAACCCGACGCTCAAGCAACAGGTCGGCCAGCAATCGTCCAATGGCCTCGAAGCCTGCCTCGATCTGCAACTGCCGCACGCCTGGCAACTGCAAGCCAACGCGGCAATCGTCAAAGCCAAATACGATGATTTTTCCGCAGTGGTGAACGGCCAGACCCTGTCGTACAACGGCAATCGCCCGGTGGACGTGCCACGCCGCACGGCCAATCTGTGGCTGAACAAAGCCATCACCGATGACCTGAAGGCCGGCGCCGGGGTGCGTTATGTCGATGCGCGTTATGCCGACATGGCCAACCGCAACGAGCTGCCGAGTTACACCGTGGTCGATGCGACGCTGTCGTGGAAAGCCTTGCGCAACACCACACTGGGTTTGCAGGTGAACAATCTGTTTGACCGCCAGTACGCGCAAAGCCAATACAATGAGGGCCAGCAATGGATACTCGGAGAACCGCGCTCGTTCTTCGTCACGGCTGATTACACCTTTTGATCCTCTGGCCTCTTCGCGGGCAAGCCCGCTCCCACAGGGATTGCGCAAAACCTGTGGGAGCGGGCTCGCCCGCGAAGGCGTCATCAGCAGCAACGGAAATTTCAGAGTAGAAGCATGACCTCGCTGACCCTCACCAACCTCACCTGGTCGCCACTGGGCCATGGCCACTGCCATCACCAGTTCCAGCTGCGTGATGCATCGTTGCACGTGGCCGCCGGTGAGTTTGTCGGGCTGATCGGGCCCAACGGCAGCGGCAAGACCAGCCTGTTGCGCTGTGCCTACCGCTTCAGTCAGCCGGCAAACGGCGAGGTCAGACTCGATCATTACAACGTCTGGAAACAGTCCTCACGCTGGTGCGCGCAACGTATCGCGGTGGTGTTGCAGGAGTTTCCCGATGCCTTCGGCCTGACCGTTGAAGAAGTCGTCGCCATGGGCCGTACACCGCACAAAGGTCTGTTCGACGGCGACACTCTTGAAGACCGCAACCTCGCCACCCAGGCGCTGCAGTCGGTGGGTCTCGACGGCTTCGAAGACCATGCCTTCGCCACCCTTTCCGGCGGGGAAAAACAGCGAGTGATTCTCGCCCGCGCCCTGGCCCAGCAACCGCAACTGTTGATCCTCGACGAGCCGACCAACCACCTCGACCCGCGCTATCAACTGGAGCTGCTGCAACTGGTCAAACGCCTGAAAATCGGCACCCTCGCCAGCATTCACGACCTGAACCTTGCCGCCGCCTTCTGTGACCGTTTGTACGTGATCAATCACGGGCAAATCGTCGCCAGCGGCACCCCGCAACAAGTGCTGACCCGCGAACTGTTGCGCGAGGTCTTCGGCGTCGATGCCTTGATCGACTCTCATCCCCTCCATGGCTACCCGCGAATCACCTGGATAACCCGACCATGACTGTGCGTTCCCTGCTGTGCTTCGTTCTGTTGCTGGGCAGTGCCCAGGCGTTTGCCGAAGCCACCAAATACCCGCTGACCATTCAAAGCTGCAACCGCGAAGTGACCTTCAAGGAAGCGCCAAAACACGCGGTCAGCCACGACATCAACATGACGCAGATGATGCTCGCCCTCGGCCTCAAATCGCGTATGGCCGGCTACAGCGGCGTGAGTGGCTGGAAGTCGGTGACGCCTGAAATGCAATCGCTGCTCGACGGCTTGCCAGAGTTGGCGGCGAAGTATCCATCGGTGGAAACCCTGCTCAATGCCAACGTCGATTTCTTCTTCGCCGGCTGGGATTACGGCATGCGCGTGGGCGGCGATCTCACGCCGCAAACCCTGCAACCGCTGGGCATCAATGTGTATGAACTGACCGAATCCTGCGCCTTCGTGATGAAGCGCCCGGCCGCCACGCTCGAAGACACTTACAACGACCTGCGCAACCTCGGCAAAATCTTCGACGTGCAGGATCGCGCCAACGCGCTGATCGCCGACATGCAGGCGCAAGTTGCCGAGGTGCGCAAAGACCTGCCCGCCGACAAGCCACGGGTGTTTCTGTATGACAGCGGCGAAGACCGCGCCATGACCTCCGGCCGCCTCGGCATGCCGCAGGCGCTGATTGATGCCGCAGGCGGGCGCAACATTCTCGATGACGTCGAAGCGAGCTGGACGCGGGTCAATTGGGAAACCGTGGTCGAGCACAATCCGCAGGTGATCGTGATCGTCGACTACAGCGAAATCACTGCCGATCAGAAGATCAAGTTCCTGCTCGACAACAAGGCCCTGCAATCGGTGGACGCGATCAAGAACCAGCGCTTTATCGTCATCCCTTACGTGCAGGCCACGCCCGGGATCGACAATGTGCTGGCGGTGGAAACCCTGGCCAAAGGATTCCACGGCGAATGATCGACCGTCGCTATGCCCTGCTGCTGATCGCCCTCGGCGCCGTGTTGCTGGTGTCGTGCGTGGTGTCGCTCGGCTTCGGTCCGGCGCGAGTGCCGGTGGACGTGGTGTGGCAGATTCTGTTGCACAAGCTGCTCGGGCTGGGCGAGGTGAACTGGAGCGCCGGGCAGGAACATATCGTCTGGCTGATCCGCGTGCCGCGCATGTTGCTCGGTGCCTTGGTCGGCGCCGGTTTGGCGTTGATCGGCGCAGTGCTGCAAGCCGTAACGCGTAACCCGTTGGCCGATCCGCACCTGCTCGGCGTGACCTCCGGCGCCACCCTCGGCGCGGTGATTGTGGTGCTGCATGTCGGCCAGATTATCGGTCTGCTGACCTTGCCGATTGCCGCGTTTATCGGCGCGTTGCTGAGCATGCTGATGGTGTTGATGATCGCCAATCGACACGGTCGTCTCGACAGTGATCGGCTGTTGCTGTGCGGCGTGGCCGTGTCGTTCGTGATGATGGCGATTGCCAATCTGCTGCTGTTCATGGGCGATCACCGGGCAAGCTCGGCGGTGATGTTCTGGATGCTTGGTGGCCTCGGTCTGGCGCGTTGGGAGCTACTGGCGATTCCTGCGGCCAGCGTGTTGCTGGGCCTGATTCTGCTGGTGGGGATGGCACGCCCGTTGAACGCACTGATGGCCGGCGAACAGACAGCAGTGACCCTCGGCCTGAATGCCCGTGCGGTGCGGTTGCGCGTATTTGTGATTGCATCACTGATGACCGGGGTGCTGGTCTCGATCAGCGGCTCGATTGGTTTTGTCGGGCTGATGGTGCCGCACATTGCGCGGCGACTGGTCGGCGCCGAGCACCGGCGATTGCTGCCGGCGTGCGTGCTGCTCGGCAGCATATTTCTGGTCTGGGTCGATGTCGCCGCACGCACCATGATCGCCCCCGAAGACCTGCCTATCGGCGTCGCCACTGCGGCCATCGGCGGGCTGTTTTTCATCGGTCTGATGCGCCGCCGCTGAGCCTTCGCGAGGCTCAGCGGATATCTCTCAGCGATTTAACCTGCGCGAGTTACAGCTCGTCACGAGGTGGTTTTTCCGCTGCGCTGTGATCCTTAAGCGCTGGTGGTTGCCATTCAGCGCTGACCGGGCCACGACGGGGCCAGAACGCATCGACGTCAAGTACCTGCATTGTGCTGCTGCCCAGCAGTTTGCTGAAAAAGCTGCTGACACCGGCCTCCAGGCCTTCATTCAATATTGCGGTTTCGCTCGCCGTATAGCTCGGTGTGAATTTCAGCAAGGCGCCACCACGGCCGCTCAGATAACAACTGGAGCCCGGCGCCGCATTCTTCAGCACCTGAGTACTGAAGCGCAAATCGCCAAGGGCTAGCTGGCTGACAAGCCTGCGATCCGTATCACTGACAACCTTGGCGAGCACATTGACCACTTTGTAAAACTGATGAACACCGGCCAGTTGGAAGCCTGTCGGAAATTGCGGGGGCGACAACGGCGCTACACCGGGCACTTTCACCTCGGCAATCGGCCCACCGGGACCTGAATAAAACAAGCGGGTTGCCGCGCGATACTCACCACTGCTGCCATCTTCAAGGGGTTCGATTGCAACGAAGGAACCGGATTCGGTCTGCAGCAAAATCCCGCCCAAAAACTGTTTACCGTTGTACTCACCCACCAATTGTTGCGCCCAGCGGGCGGCATCGTCGGCATGAGCGAAAATCGGGCTCAGTGCAAACCGGTTGTCCTGCGGCCATCTGACCAGACCGATACCGGTTTTTTCACCCATGGCGTTGACGCGGAACGGTGACCAGAAACTGCTGCGAACGACCACGCGCAGCTCGCCGTTTCGCACCACTTTTCGCAAATATTCCGACAAGGGCTCGCGGCCCTCACTCAACTCGTTCCAGTAGGCATCGGTCGCGCTGAAGCTTGCCCACTGCTGCGCGATGCCGCGCGCTTCGTAGCGCAATAGCGCCCCGTCAGCGCAGGAAAAATACAGTTGTAGATACGTATTCCCCTGAGCCGAGGACACCCTCACAGCATCCAGTGCTCGGGAAAGATTCTGAGGCGTGATGAAACTGTTGTAGAGATCACCAGGGCCAGCAGCAGACACCTGCGGCGCGCAAACATAAACCCCATGAACACGGTAACCCTGCGGCAACAATTCTTGAGGAAACAACCGCGCAAGACTCAAACTACCTTGCGTACAAACCACGGCAAGGGTCGCCATGTACTGTTCGGAGCTCAACGATTTCAAGACGAAACCGAACATTACTTCAACACCGGTTTGCGTGTGCCGATGCACGTACCGGATGGCGTCGTCGGATTGTGTGAACACCGGACTCAACGCTGGATCTGCCACCGCAAAACGCCGTAGCGCCGGTGCAATCGGGCTGGAGTAGCCAGCCCAATGCGATAACCGTCGCGCCATTCCCCATACATGACTTTCCTGAACCACATACAGGTTACCGGCCTTGGCCAGGCGATTGACGAACTCGCTGGGTGTCAGTTTCGCAGCACGCATCTGCAACTCGATCGGTGTCTGTCTGAGCTGAAGCTGACTGGCGGGCACCAGCGCTTGTCCAAGCTGTTTTTCCTCACGGCTGCCAGTACGGGTATATCTGATCAGGCTGTCTTCCAGACCAATCAGGTATTCGCTACCGGGTGACAAGCTCGCCCCGGCAGTTCCTTCACGCAGGATGGCCGACAGAAAGTCACTGGAAAACATGTTGAAGTAGGTGTCACGTTCCTTACCTGACAAGGCAAAGACCGGTTCTATCTTGCGGCGCGAATGATAGCGGGCGACCACTGTGCTGCTCGCCAGGAATTCACCGTGGTCCGCCAGTTCGTCAAGGCGAATCCAGTTTGCCGGAAAATTTTCGACGTCCACCGGCACCGGTAACGTGGTAACAAACAAGCCGTCGGCCCGACGCAGGACCACCCCGCCATAAATCCGCTCGCGCCGTGTGCCCAATTGCGCCATGGCAAAACGTACCGCGTCATCCTGCCAGACAAAAGCCGGGCTCAGACGCCGGCGTTGCACAGAGGCATTGGGCTTCCACGACACTGAAACCGGTCCCGTCTCCCCCCAACACTCACTGCTGACCCGGACCTCGAGACGCCCGGCAGCCAGTATCTTGCCCATGACACCCGGAAACGGCGGCACCTCACCCGCCATCAGCGATGACAAGGCCCTGGGGCCGATTGAGTCCTGACCGGTGGCGAACAGCGGCGCCCCAGGTGTATAGCGGTAGTCCAGCAAGGCACCGTCGAGCGTCGCAATGTACAACTGCAACTCCTGATGATGGGTCAGTCGCTGCGTGTCCTTGTCGTCGAACAGAGCAACGAACAAATCGTTCGGCGCAATAAAGTGTCGGGCGAACCAGCGATCGGTTGCCGACAGCCCGTTTGCCAGCCACTGTGCGCAGTAATACACGCTGTGGATGCGGTACTCATCGATCAGCACCTGCGCACCAAAATCAACGGCCAGATTCAATGCATCCAGACGCCGGGCGACTACCGTCTCGGTCGCTACATACTCGTCTCGTTCATGGTGTTTGAGGATAAATCCAAGCCCGGCGGCAACCGCTCTATAGTCTGTGCAAGCTTGGGCATGTGCGTTGAGAACGGCTTTTTCGGGCGTCGAGAACAACCTCCCGAGTCTTGGCTGAAAAGTGCGGATGGCGGGGTTTTCGCTTGACGATACCTCACCCAAAACCGTGTCGCGCACGCCCCACGTATCGTTGCCGATCAGTACCCGCAACTCGCCCGTATTGGCCAATTCCGTAACGACATCGCTCGGTTGCCGGGCACCACTCGTCAGCTCCTGGGCAATGAGGCTCGCACTATTGCCCTGCAACGCTACCCGATCCTGCAATTGCCGGCGGGCGGTGTTTTTTCCGGGATCAAACCGATAAGCCAGCAAGCTGTCCGCCGAGCTTGAAAGATACGCCACGGAAAGATGCTCGTGGCTACCCAGGATCATCCGGATATCTACTTCGGTGAACATTTGCGCCGCTTTTTGCCGCTCGGTCTCATCACTGCCCACACCAGAGCTATCACCGCTCCAGCGCGAGGCGTAAACCCCGTAAAGTGAGTAACCTTCGGCCAGAATAACCGGCGTCCCATCCGCCGTCAGAGGGCGAAACCTGTCCAGGGCGAACCTTGCACCCGACACCGCAACCGGCCAGGTCGCGACATAGCGCTTATGGCTATCTTGCAGGATCAAACCGGCGTAAGCCTGATCGCGGCGACTGCCTATTTGCCCATGAGCGAAACACGCCGCATCATCAGCCAGTACAAATACCGGGCTCAGGTGACGCGAATTGGCATACGGCTGCCATTGATCATCAACGCGCCCCGTGACATCCCATAAAGCGCTGCCCTTGAGCACCAGCAACTCTCCACCCTGTGCCACACGGCGGACGTAATCCGAGGGTTTAAGCGTACCGGCCTTCAATTGCGCGTCGAAATCACTACCGTTGATCAACGGTGCTTCGTCGAGGTGGTGCGTAGGCTGGTATTGCAGTACTGCACTTTCGCTGATCAAGGCATACAGTTTAAGGAAGTCTGCATACTTCTCACGGGCCACATCCCTGATAGAAAAGTCGATGCCGCTGGCCAGGTCGGTCGGGGTAAAAAATCGTTCATACAGCCAGGGCTCGGCGGTACCCGCACCATCAGCCGCAGATTCGTAGTACAAACCTTCGAGGGAATAGTCGAGGAACCGGGTCAGTTTGCCATCGCCGTCCATGGGGAACGTGTCACGCAACGCAGTTTGCGGGGCATAAGAGCTGACTCGATACGTGGCAACCCAGTCATCGCTTGACCCGGACTTCAGAACGAACCCCATATAGCTGGTGCCCTTTTGCAGAACTGCAGCCCCGCCAACTGCCAAGATGGCATCGCTCGCCTGATTCTTCACCGGACCGTAAAACGGCTGATCCCCGGGTACCCCGGGTTCAAGCAACGGCATGCCAAGCGTCCACTTCGCCGGGACTCTCCCTCTGGTACCTCCCCACTGGGGATTGGCAACCAGCACAACCAGTTTGCCAATCCGCGCCAACGTATCAATCATCGTAAAAGTGGCGCCGAACTCACTGCCCCTGGTGATCCCGACGTCAATAAGCTTCCTTTCGCTTCCCGGCTGTACGGACTCGTACTTGATCAAAGAACCATCCGGGCCCGACAAATAATGTCTCTGTGCGTAGGGCCCCTTACCCTGCATTTGCAAAGCCAGATGGGCTTCGGAGAAAAAGCCGAGATACAGCTTGATTTGCTCAGTCGACCACTTCGGATATTGCTCGTGGAGCAACGCATGATCTGCGGCATTGGAAACGTAGTAACCAGCGCCGATAAAACCCTCAGGTTCAAACAGTTTCCGGGAAGGTAATCCCATCCAGAGAAACTCATCAAAATTGAAAAGCGTCCTCCGGCCCTCGATCGGCAGTGTGGGTACAAACTTGCCATCGTCGCGCTGAAGAATCATGCCGCCGTACGACACATTGCGATGTGTACCGATCAGTCGATGAATCCAGTACGCCGCATCATCAGCACTAATGAATGCGGGGCCCAATGCCGGAAATGCGCGTTTCGGGCTGGGTGCTGAAGACGTTTCCCTTGTAGTCATGTCCATGATTCGCTCACTCGATTGAGAAGACCCGATGATCAGGTCTTTTCGAGCAGCATCTGCGGTACATACGTATCGATCGACTCTATGACGGCACCAATGCTGCGCACAGACGTGCACCACGCACCTGTCGCAGCCCTAACCTGGTGCGCCATGTGGCGCGCCAACCGCTCTGAAGCGACATTTCCCTGCCTTTTCCCGACCGGGCACAGCCTTTGCTAAAGACCTTTCAGTCGTCCGCATCTGCCAACCATAAAAAACTTTAACGTTCATGGAGATCGCACAATGAAGCGTCGCAGTTTGATCAAGGCTTTCACACTCACGGCAAGCATTGCCGCGATGGGCATGACCTGGACTGTCCAGGCCGCCGAAACCATCAAGGTGGGTATTCTGCATTCGTTGTCCGGGACCATGGCGATCTCCGAAACATCGCTCAAAGACATGGCGCTGATGACCATCGACGAGATCAACGCCAAGGGCGGCGTCAACGGCAAGATGCTCGAACCGGTGGTGGTTGACCCGGCGTCGAACTGGCCGTTGTTCGCAGAAAAAGGCCGGCAGTTGCTGACTCAGGACAAGGTCGCGGTGGTGTTCGGTTGCTGGACGTCGGTGTCGCGTAAATCGGTGTTGCCGGTGTTCGAAGAACTCAACGGCCTGCTGTTCTACCCGGTGCAATACGAAGGCGAAGAGATGTCGCCGAACGTGTTCTACACCGGCGCCGCGCCGAACCAGCAGGCGATTCCGGCGGTTGAATACCTGATGAGTGAAGAAGGCGGCAGCGCCAAGCGCTACTTCCTGCTCGGCACCGACTACGTCTACCCGCGCACCACCAACAAGATCCTGCGCTCGTTCCTGCATTCCAAAGGCGTCGCCGACAAGGACATCGAAGAGGTCTACACGCCGTTCGGGCACAGCGACTATCAAACCATCGTCGCCAACATCAAGAAATTCTCGGCTGGCGGCAAGACTGCGGTGATCTCCACGGTCAACGGCGACTCCAACGTGCCGTTCTATAAAGAACTGGCCAACCAGGGTCTGAAAGCCACCGACGTTCCAGTGGTCGCATTCTCCGTGGGCGAAGAAGAACTGCGCGGCATCGACACCAAACCATTGGTGGGCAACCTGGCGGCCTGGAACTACTTCGAGTCGGTCGATAACCCGACCAACAAGAAATTCGTCGCTGACTGGAAAGCCTACGCGAAGAAACACAACCTGCCGGGCGCTGACAAAGCGGTGACCAACGACCCGATGGAAGCCACTTACGTCGGCATCCACATGTGGGCGCAAGCGGCCGAGAAAGCCAAATCCACCGACGTCGACAAAGTCCGCGAAGCCCTCGCCGGCCAGACCTTTGCCGCGCCGTCGGGTTACACCCTGACCATGGACAAGACCAATCACCACCTGCACAAGCCAGTGATGATCGGCGAGATCCAGGCGGACGGTCAGTTCAACGTGGTGTGGCAGACCGAAGGCCCGATCCGCGCCCAGCCATGGAGCCCGTTTATCGATGGCAACGACAAGAAGCCGGATTATGCGGTGAAGAGCAACTGAGCCATTGGATGTCGGGCCCGATGAACTCTGTGGCCCGACCAAATCCCCTGTAGGGGCGAGCCTTTGTGGTGAGGGGATTTATCCCCGTTCGGCTGCGTAGCAGTCGCGAAACCGGTCGACGCGATCTATCTGATAAACCGCGAATGTCGGGTTTTGGGCTGCTTCGCATCCCATCGGGGATAAATCCCCTCGCCACAAAGCTCACTCCCACAATGTCCGCGTCAAGGCGACTGACTATGCCCACTGCCCTCTACCGCTTCATCCTCGCCATCGCGCTGCTCCTGCCGATGGCCGCCCACGCCGGCGACGCCGAAGACTTCGTCGCGGCCAATCCCATGCAACAAGCCAAACTGTTGGAAGCCTGGGCCGCGCAGCCCGATCCGGCCCGTGTCGAACTGATCAACGCTCTGCAACAAGGCGAATTGACCATCGACGGCCAGCCAAAAATCCTGCGCCTGAACAACCGCCTGCGGGGTCTGATCGACACCGCCATGGCCAGCCAGCAATTGCTCGCCGCCGACGCCAAAATCCGTCTGAATGCCGCGCAGCAATTGCAGAAAAGCGCGAAACCCGCGCAGCTGAAATTCCTCGACCAGCAACTCGCTGGCGAAAAAGATGAAAACGTTCACGCCGCTCTGAACCTGGCGCTGGCCAATCTGCAACTGGTCGATACCGACCCGGCGGTGCGTCTCGCTGCCGTGCGCCTGCTCGGTGAAACCGGTGATCCGCTGGCCCGCACCCGCCTCGAAAATCTGCTGCAACCCGGCGTCGAAGCCGATGACAACGTACGCACCGCAGCAGAAACCAGCCTGGCCCAGGTCAAACGCAAACTGCTGATCGGCGAAATACTCGGTCAGGCATTCAGCGGCATGTCCCTCGGATCGATCCTGCTGCTCGCGGCACTGGGTCTGGCGATCACTTTCGGCCTGCTCGGCGTGATCAACATGGCCCACGGCGAGATGCTGATGCTCGGCGCTTACTCGACCTATGTGGTGCAGTTGATGTTCCAGCGTTATGCACCGCAGGCCATCGAGTTCTATCCGCTGATCGCGCTGCCGGTGGCATTTTTTGTCACCGCTGCCATCGGCATGGCGCTGGAGCGCACGGTGATTCGCCATCTCTATGGCCGACCGCTGGAAACGTTACTCGCCACCTGGGGCATCAGCCTGATGCTGATTCAACTGGTGCGGCTGGTGTTCGGTGCGCAGAACGTTGAAGTAGCCAACCCGGAGTGGCTGTCCGGCGGGATTCAGGTGTTGCCGAACTTGGTGCTGCCGTACAACCGCATCGTGATCATCGCTTTCGCCTTGTTTGTGGTCGTCCTCACCTGGCTGCTGCTGAACAAAACCCGCCTCGGCCTCAACGTCCGCGCGGTCACCCAGAACCGCAACATGGCCGCCTGCTGTGGCGTGCCGACCGGGCGCGTGGACATGCTCGCCTTCGGCCTCGGTTCGGGCATCGCCGGGCTTGGCGGTGTGGCGCTGAGTCAGATCGGCAACGTCGGCCCGGATCTCGGGCAGAGCTACATCATCGACTCGTTCCTGGTGGTGGTGCTCGGCGGCGTCGGTCAACTGGCCGGCAGCGTGCTCGCCGCGTTCGGCCTCGGTATCGCCAACAAGATTCTTGAACCGCAGATCGGTGCGGTGCTCGGCAAAATCCTGATCCTCGCGCTGATCATTCTGTTTATCCAGAAACGTCCGCAAGGCCTCTTCGCATTGAAAGGACGGGTGATCGACTGATGAACCAGCCTCTACTCGTTACGGCCACGCAAAAGGCCGGTCCGAAAATCACCATCGCTGTCGGTGCGGTGATTCTCGCGCTGCTGATCGCCCTGCCGCTGCTGTCTCTCTTGCCCGCCGACAATGCCCTGCAAGTCTCGGCCTACACGCTGACGCTGGTCGGCAAGATTCTTTGCTACGCCATCGTCGCGCTGGCGCTGGATCTGGTCTGGGGTTACGCCGGCCTGTTGTCCCTCGGCCACGGTCTGTTCTTCGCCCTCGGTGGTTATGCGATGGGCATGTATTTGATGCGTCAGGCAGCGGGTGATGGCTTGCCGGCGTTCATGACGTTTCTGTCGTGGACTGAATTGCCGTGGTACTGGAGCGGCACCAGCAGTTTTGTCTGGTCTATGTGTCTGGTGGTGTTGGCGCCGGGATTGCTGGCGTTGGTATTCGGTTTTTTCGCCTTCCGTTCGCGGATCAAAGGCGTGTATTTCTCGATCATGACCCAGGCCCTGACCTTCGCCGGCATGCTGCTGTTTTTCCGCAACGAAACCGGATTTGGCGGCAACAACGGCTTCACCAATTTCCGCACGATTCTCGGCTTTGGCATCACCGAACCCGGGACTCGTGCGGTGCTGTTTCTGGCGACGGTGTTGCTGCTGGTAGCAAGCCTGTACATCGGCTGGCGACTGGCGCGCAGCAAGTTCGGCCGAGTGCTGACCGCACTGCGTGACGCGGAAAACCGCCTGATGTTCTGCGGCTACGACCCGCGTGGTTTCAAGCTGTTCGTCTGGGTGTTGAGTGCGGTGCTGTGCGGCCTCGCGGGGGCACTGTATGTGCCGCAAGTGGGGATCATCAACCCCAGCGAAATGTCGCCGACCAACTCTATCGAAGCGGCCGTGTGGGTCGCTCTCGGTGGGCGCGGCACGCTGATCGGACCGTTACTCGGCGCTGGCGTGGTCAACGGCATGAAGAGCTGGTTCACCGTAGCCTTCCCCGAATACTGGCTGTTCTTCCTCGGCGCGCTGTTCATCGTCGTGACCTTGTACCTGCCCAAAGGCGTGATCGGCCTGCTGAAGAAACGAGGTGAATCATGAGAGTCACTGCGAGCGCTGAATTCATGCTTGAGCCGGCATTTTTCCCGGTCGAGCCAAACAAGGATGCTGGCACCAGCCGCGACTCGATCGGCCTCGGTCAACGCGTCGGCCCGGGCCTCGACACGCGCCACGGCACGATCCTGACCCTGGAAGACATCAGCGTCAGCTTCGACGGTTTCAAGGCACTGAATGATTTGAACCTGTACATCGGCGTCGGCGAACTGCGCTGCATCATCGGCCCCAACGGCGCGGGCAAGACCACGCTGATGGACGTGATCACCGGCAAGACCCGGCCCAGTCACGGCAAGGCCTGGTTTGGCGAAACCCTGGATCTGACGCAGATGAGCGAGGTGCAGATCGCCCAGGCCGGCATCGGTCGCAAGTTTCAGAAACCCACCGTATTCGAAGCGCTGAGCGTGTTTGAAAACCTCGAACTGGCGCAGAAAACCGACAAGTCAGTGTGGGCCAGTTTGCGCGCACGGCTGAGCGGTGAGCAGAAGGATCGCATCAGCGAGGTGCTGGAAACCATTCGCCTGACCAGCTCGGCCAACCGCCCTGCCGGGTTGCTGTCCCACGGGCAGAAGCAATTTCTGGAAATCGGCATGTTGCTGATGCAAGACCCGCAATTGCTGCTGCTCGATGAACCGGTGGCGGGCATGACCGACGCCGAAACCGAGTTCACCGCCGAACTGTTCAAGAGCCTCGCCGGCAAGCACTCGCTGATGGTGGTCGAGCACGACATGGGCTTCGTCGGCTCGATTGCCGACCACGTCACCGTTCTGCATCAGGGCAGCGTGCTGGCCGAAGGGTCGCTGGAGCAGGTGCAGGAAAACGAACGGGTGATCGAGGTCTACCTCGGCCGCTGATCGCTGCATGCCTTCCCTGTAGGAGCTGCGGCACGCTGCGATCTTTTGATCTTGCTTCTGAAAGTCAAAAGATCGCAGCGTGCCGCAGCTCCTACACAGAGCGGACTGTGTGGAACATAAGGAATCTGAACATGCTGCAAGTCGACAAGCTGCACCAATACTACGGCGGTAGCCACATCCTGCGCGGCCTGAGCTTTGACGTGAAGGTCGGCGAAGTCACCTGCCTGCTGGGCCGTAACGGCGTGGGCAAGACCACTCTGCTCAAGTGCCTGATGGGCCTGTTGCCGGCCAAGGAAGGTGTGGTCAATTGGGAAGGCAAACCGATCACCGGGTTCAAGCCGCACCAGCGCGTTCACGCCGGTATCGCCTATGTGCCACAGGGCCGGGAGATCTTCGGGCGCCTGACCGTGGAAGAGAATCTGCTGATGGGTCTGTCACGTTTTCCCGGCAGCGAAGCGAAAGAAGTACCAAGTTTCATCTACGAACTGTTCCCGGTGCTGCTACAAATGAAGCAGCGTCGCGGCGGCGATCTGTCCGGTGGTCAACAACAGCAGTTGGCAATTGGCCGCGCATTGGCCAGCCGCCCGCGCTTGCTGATCCTCGACGAACCCACCGAAGGCATTCAGCCATCGGTGATCAAAGAGATCGGCGCAGTGATCAAGAAGCTTGCAGCCCGAGGCGACATGGCGATTCTGCTGGTGGAGCAGTTTTACGACTTTGCTGCCGAACTGGCTGATCAATATCTGGTGATGTCCCGGGGCGAGATTGTCCAGCAAGGGCGCGGAGAAAACATGGAAGCCGAGGGTGTGCGTGGGCTGGTGACAATCTAAGACGACGGTTTAATCTGTAGCCTGCTAACGATAATTAAAAAACATGAATTTACCTTTGAACACTGCCCTGTTTACCCCGAGCTGGCACGCCGAGCTGGAACTCGCCTACGCGCGTTTCGGCGATTGCACGCGCCCGGTTCTGCGTCGCCATCGCGGCCCGCTGCGCGTGCAAAAACATCTGTACGCCGAAGGGCCGCAAGTCTGCCAGCACATCATCGTCCACCCGCCAGGCGGGATTGCCGGCGGTGACCGGCTCGACATCAGCGCCCGCGTCGAAAGCGATGCCTGGGCACAGATCACCAGCCCTGGCGCCGCCAAGTGGTATCGCGCAGCCGGGCCGGCGTATCAGAAGCTGGATTTGAAAGTCGCCGCTGGAGCGACCCTCGAATGGCTGCCGCAGGAAACCATCGTTTACAGCGCCGCGCAGGCGGAACTGACGACTTCGATTGATCTGGAAGGCGATGCCCGGCTGTTTTACTGGGACGTGGTCGCACTCGGACGACCGGCGAGTGGCGAGCGATTCGACCTCGGGCATTTTCAGTCGCACCTGGATATCCGCCGCGATGGCCGCTTGCTGTGGCATGAGCGCCAGCGCATCGTCGGCGATGACGGTTTGCTCGATTCGCCGATTGGTCTGGATGGACAACCGGTGTTTGCAACGTTGCTGGTGACCGGTGAAATTGATGCCGAACTGCTGGAGCGCTGCCGCTCGTTGAGCCATGAGGTGCGCGGCGATCTGACCCAGTTGCCGGGCCTTTTGATCGCCCGTTGCCTGGCCAGTGAAGCATTGCTCGCCCGTGCCTGGCTGATTGATTTATGGCGCCTGCTGCGCCCTGCGTTGCTTGGCCGCGAAGCCATGTCCCCACGCATCTGGAACACCTGAAATGCATTCCCCTGTAGGAGCTGCCGCAGGCTGCGATCTGTTGATCTTGCTCTTAAAAAACAAAGTCAAAAGATCGCAGCCTTCGGCAGCTCCTACATACAGCATACGACTCAATATTTTTTAACTGCCGAC
Source organism: Pseudomonas sp. NPDC087346 (assembly GCF_044744235.1). NCBI lineage: Bacteria > Pseudomonadati > Pseudomonadota > Gammaproteobacteria > Pseudomonadales > Pseudomonadaceae > Pseudomonas > Pseudomonas sp. NPDC087346. The sequence continues at coordinate 50,960 of NZ_JBIUXX010000020.1, read as the reverse complement.
AATGGATTTCAAACGATGGATCTGACCCCACGCGAAAAAGACAAGCTGCTGATCTTCACCGCCGGCCTGGTTGCCGAGCGGCGTTTGGCCCGTGGCGTGAAACTCAACTACCCGGAAGCCATGGCCTACATCTCGGCGGCGCTGCTCGAAGGCGCCCGTGACGGCCAGACCGTCGCCGATCTGATGCACTACGGCACCACCCTGCTCAGCCGTGAACAAGTGATGGAAGGCATCCCGGAAATGATCCCGGAGATCCAGGTCGAAGCGACGTTTCCCGACGGCACCAAACTGGTCACCGTCCACCAACCGATCGTCTGAGGCCGCGCCATGACTTACATCATTCGCGATGCACTGCACGCCGATCTGCCGGCGATCCGCGACATCTACAACGACGCCGTGCTCAACACCACGGCAATCTGGAACGATGCCCCGGTTGACCTCGGCAATCGTCAGGCATGGTTCAGCGCCCGCCAGTCTCAGGCCTACCCGATTCTGGTGATCGTCGACGCCGACAATGTCGTGCTCGGCTACGCTTCATTTGGTGACTGGCGGCCATTCGACGGCTTTCGTCACACCGTCGAACACTCGGTCTACGTACGCAGCGATCAGCGCGGCAACGGCCTCGGCCCGCAACTGATGACGGTGCTGATCGAACGCGCAAAAACCTGCGACAAGCATGTGATGGTCGCGGCCATCGAAAGTGGTAACGCCGCCTCGATTCGCCTGCACGAGCGTGCCGGTTTTGTCATCAGCGGGCAGATGCCGCAGGTGGGCACCAAGTTCGGCCGCTGGCTCGACCTGACCTTCATGCAACTGACCCTCAATCCTGGCGCGGAGCCGCCGAACGCCAACAAGGAGTGAACTTCGATGAACGCCGCCCAACTGCGCCGCGTCAATGCTGAAAGTTTTGCCCACTATCGTCAGGGCCTGATCGATCTGCTGCTCGACGCGGTGGGTTATGGCGCCAGCGTCGGCTTCATGGCTGACCTCGATGCCGTTCAGGCTCGTGCGTATTTCGATGAGGTTCAGGACAACCTGAACAAGGGCAACGTGCTGCTGTGGGTGGTGGTCAAGGACGAAGAAGTACAAGCCAGCGTGCAATTGGGCTTGTGCCAGAAGGCCAACGGCTTGAACCGCGCTGAAGTGCAGAAGTTGCTGGTGCGTGAACAGGCGCGGCGGCGCGGCTTGGGTCAGCAATTGATGAATGCCCTGGAGCTGTCTGCCCGCCAGTACAAGCGCGGCATGCTTTACCTCGACACCGAGGCCGGCTCCCCCGCCGAAGACTTTTACAAGGCCCTGGGTTACAGCCGCGCCGGGGAAATCCCCGACTACGCTTGCGACCCGAGCGGCACTTACCGGGCCACCGCCCTCTACTACAAGATTCTGCAAGGAGCCCAGTGATGATTCCCGGTGAATACCAGATCCAGCCCGGCGATATCGAACTCAACTTCGGCCGCCGCACTGTCAGCCTGAAAGTGGCCAACAGCGGTGACCGGCCGATTCAGGTCGGTTCGCACTATCACTTTTTCGAGACCAACGACGCCCTGACCTTCGACCGCGCCGCCAGCCGTGGCATGCGCCTGAACATCCCGGCCGGCACCGCCGTGCGCTTCGAGCCGGGGCAAAGCCGCGAAGTCGAACTGGTGGATTACGCCGGGCATCGCCGGGTGTTCGGCTTTGCCGGGCGGGTCATGGGCGACCTCGACTGACCCGCACAACCCTGTGGCGAGGGGATTTATCCCCGTTCGGCCGCGCAGCGGTCGCCCATCAGTCACCGCGTTCTACCTGACAAACCTCATTTGCTGAATGGCGGGTGCTTCGCACCCGAACGGGGATAAATCCCCTCGCCACAATAAATTTGTGCAAGGAAATGAAATGAAGATTTCCCGTCAAGCTTACGCCGACATGTTCGGCCCCACCGTCGGTGACAAGGTGCGCCTGGCCGACACCGAGTTGTGGATCGAAGTCGAAAAAGACTTCACCACCTACGGCGAAGAAGTGAAATTCGGTGGCGGCAAAGTCATCCGCGACGGTCAGGGCCAAAGCCAACTGTTGGCCGCCGAGGTGGTCGACACGCTGATCACCAACGCGCTGATCATCGACCACTGGGGCATCGTCAAAGCCGACGTCGGCCTCAAGGACGGACGCATTGCCGCCATCGGCAAGGCCGGCAATCCAGACGTGCAACCCAATGTGAATATCGCCATCGGCGCCAGCACCGAAGTGATTGCCGGCGAAGGAATGATCCTCACCGCTGGCGGCATCGACACGCACATTCACTTCATCTGCCCGCAACAGATCGAAGAAGCGCTGATGAGCGGCGTGACCACCATGATCGGCGGCGGCACCGGCCCGGCCACCGGCACCAACGCGACCACCTGCACCTCGGGCCCGTGGCATCTGGCGCGGATGCTCCAGGCCGCCGACGCGTTCCCGATGAACATCGGCCTGACCGGCAAGGGCAACGCCAGCCTGCCAGAGCCGTTGATCGAGCAGGTCAAGGCCGGCGCCATCGGCCTCAAGCTGCACGAAGACTGGGGCACCACCCCGGCGAGCATCGACAATTGCCTTAGCGTCGCCGACCAGTACGACGTGCAGGTGGCGATCCACACCGACACCCTCAACGAATCCGGGTTCGTCGAAACCACCCTCGGCGCGTTCAAGGGCCGCACCATCCACACCTATCACACCGAAGGTGCCGGTGGCGGCCACGCGCCGGACATCATCAAGGCCTGCGGTTTCGCCAACGTGCTGCCGAGCTCGACCAACCCGACGCGGCCGTTCACCCGCAACACCATCGACGAACACCTCGACATGCTGATGGTCTGCCACCACCTCGATCCGAGCATCGCCGAAGACGTCGCCTTCGCCGAAAGCCGTATTCGCCGCGAAACCATTGCTGCCGAAGACATCCTCCACGACCTCGGCGCGTTCTCGATGATCAGCTCCGACAGCCAGGCCATGGGCCGCGTCGGCGAAGTCATCACGCGCACCTGGCAGACCGCCGACAAGATGAAAAAGCAGCGCGGCCCGCTCCCTCAGGACGGCGAAGGCAACGACAACTTCCGCGCCAAACGTTACATCGCCAAGTACACCATCAACCCGGCGATCACCCATGGCATCAGCCATGAAGTGGGCTCGATCGAAGTCGGTAAATGGGCGGATCTGGTGCTCTGGCGTCCGGCGTTTTTCGGCGTCAAACCGACGTTAATCCTCAAGGGCGGCGCCATCGCCGCCAGCCTGATGGGCGACGCCAACGCCTCGATCCCGACCCCGCAACCGGTGCACTACCGCCCGATGTTCGCCAGTTACGGCGGCTCGTTGCACGCCACCAGCCTGACGTTTATCAGTCAGGCCGCGCAGGAGGCCGGGTTGCCCGAAGCGCTGGGGCTGAAAAAGAAAATCGCCGTGGTCAAAGGTTGCCGCGAGGTGCAGAAAACCGACCTGATTCACAACGACTATCTGCCGAACATCGATGTCGACCCGCAGACCTATCAGGTCAAGGCAGACGGCGTGCTGCTGTGGTGCGAACCGGCGGAAACCTTGCCGATGGCGCAACGCTATTTTCTGTTCTGATTACAGCAGTGGATGGGTGAGGGAGCTTGCTCCCTCACCCACAGATTCATTCACATCAATGGTCATGTAATTCCCGCCAAAGAGACTAGTATTCGAGTCGCCACCTCACGATTCACGTCCAGGTAATCACTCATGGGCCTTTCCGAGTTCATCGTGTCCAACGCTGACCTTGTCGTCGACGATTGGGAACAATTTGCTCAAACCATCACCCCCGCTGCCGATTTCCTCGACAGCCCGGCGTTGCGCGATCACGCCCGTGCAATCCTGCTGGCCGCCGCCCGCGACATGCACAAACCGCAGACGCCCGGCGAGCAAGCCGCCAAGGCCCGGGGTGAAGGCCCGGAAAAGACCCCAAGCCTCGACGAAGCCGGCGCCAGTCATGGTGAACTGCGCCATACCGTGGGTTTTGATCTGGTGCAGATGACCTCCGAGTTCCGCCATTTGCGCGCCTGCGTGATTCGCCGCTGGGTCGCCAGCCTGACGTCACCGGACATGGCCTGCTTTCAAGAGATGATCCGTTTCAACGAAGCCATCGATGAAGCCCTGGCCGAATCCACCGCAGCCTACGCCGAGCAGGTCAATCGCTCGCGGGATATCTTCCTCGCGATCCTCGGCCACGATCTTCGTGCGCCGTTGCAAGCGGTGAGCATGTCGACGGAAATCCTCCTGCGCAAAGCCGCACTCGAAGGTGATGCGCTGACGTGCGCGATCAGCATCAAGCGTGGTGCCCGGCACATGGCGGCAATGGTCAGCGATTTGCTGGAGCTGGTACGCAGCCGTCTCGGCAAGAGTCTGCCTATCGATCCCGCGCCGATGGACATGGCCAATTCCGCACGTACGGCCATCGCGCTGGCCAGTGCCGCCAATCCGACTTGCGCGCCGACGCTGACGATCACCGGGGATACCCGTGGTGTGTGGGATGCGGGCCGTCTGGATCAGTTGCTGCAAAACCTGATCGGCAATGCCTTGCAGCATGGCTCGAACCAACGCGCCGTTGCATTGACTCTGCGGGGCGAGCCCGACAGTGTGCGGCTCACGGTGCATAACGACGGGGCACCGATCCCCGAGGAAAGTCTGGGGACGATTTTCGATCCGCTGGTGCGCAGCGCCAATGAAGAACTCGGCCAGCCGACGACCAGCCTCGGTCTGGGCCTGTTTATCGTCAGGGAAGTAGTGAATGCCCATGGCGGGACGATTGAAGTCAGCTCGAACGAGACCGACGGGACACTGTTTAGCGTGGTGTTGCCGAGAAAGGCTTAGCAGGAAAACCGGGGGGAATTCATCGCTGGCAAGCCAGCTCCCACAGGAACGTCGTCGAATGCAGAATGGGTGAACGACGCTAAACCTTGTGGGAGCTGGCCTGCCAGCGATGAGGCCCGCAAATACCACCGAGAACCTACTCGACCACCAGTCGCCCCAGCCGCTGCTTGAGCATCTGGTTTTCAGCCCGCAGTTCTTGCACTTCTTCCAGCAGATTCAGCGCCAGCGCCACACCTTCCCACTCCAGCTCCAGATCGCGCCGCAGCTTGGCGGCGCGTTTGGCCAGGGCCA
>NZ_JBIUXX010000020.1:26570-45735 GCF_044744235.1 Pseudomonas sp. NPDC087346 | reverse complement strand
AGATCGCGCCGCAGCTTGGCGGCGCGTTTGGCCAGGGCCAGTTCGTAGTCGGTGAAGCGCCAGCTCTCACAGGAACGTCGTCGAATGCAGAATGGATGAACGACGCTAAACCTTGTGGGAGCTGGCCTGCCAGCGATGAGGCCCGAAAATACTACCGAGAACCTACTCGACGACCAGGCGCCCCAGCCGCTGCTTGAGCATCTGGTTTTCAGCCCGCAGCTCTTGCACTTCTTCCAGCAGATTCAGCGCCAGCGCCACACCTTCCCACTCCAGCTCCAGATCGCGCCGCAGCTTGGCGGCGCGTTTGGCCAGGGCCAGTTCGTAGTCGGTGAAGCGCCACTCCCGGGGCAGCGCGCCCTGAGGTTCGAGGATGCCGTGCTCGACGATTTCGATCACGTAGACGTCCGACAAATCGGCCGCCTCACAGAATTCTGCCATGTCCAGTTGAACGATCAGGGGGCTGCTCATAGGGGCTACTCCGTCGTCTGATTCAGAAGTTCTCTCGCGGATTGAAGGCGGCTTTCTTCGCCAGTTCCTGCCACAACGCCTTGACCTCATCGTCGGCGGTTTTCGGCATCACGGCCTTGAGCTGCACGAACAGGTAACCGCGCTCGCCGGCCTTGTTCTGCAAGCCATGACCCTTGGCACGCATGCGCTGGCCGTTCTGGCTGCCGGCCGGAACCTTGAGATTGATCTTGCCGGTCAGCGTCGGCACCGCCACTTCGGTACCCAGCGCCAGCTCCCACGGTGCCAATGGCAGCGTGATGATCAGGTTCTCGCCTTCGACATCAAATTTCGGGTGCGGCGCAAAACGAATGGTCAGGTACAGATCGCCATTCGCTCCACCACCGATGCCCGGCGCGCCCTGGCCTTTGAGGCGAATACGCTCGCCGTCGGTGACACCGGCCGGAATCTTCACGTTCAGGCTCTTGCTGGTGTTGCTGACGTGCTGGCCTGCCGCGTTGTATTGCGGCACCTGGAAGCTGACTTTTTTCGATTCGTTCGAAAGCGTCTCTTCAAGGAAGATCGGCAGTTCCATTTCCACGTCTTGTCCCCGCCGCCCTGCGCTACGCGATTGCCGACCATCGCCGCCACCGAAACCGGGGCCGCGATTGCCGAAGATCGAACTGAAAAAGTCCGAGAAGTCACCGGTGTCCTGGCCACCGCCGCCACCGCCAAAACCACCACGGCTCTGCCAGCCCGGCGGCCCCTGGAACGGCTGACCGTGCTGACCATAACGGCGCAGCTCGTCGTATTCGGCACGTTTATCGGCGCTTTTCAGCGCTTCATAGGCTTCCGAGGCATCCTTGAACTTGGCCTCGGCGTCTTTTTCCTTGCTGACATCGGGGTGGTATTTGCGCGCCAGCTTGCGATAGGCGGCCTTGATCGCCTTGTCGTCAGCTGTCGGCTCCACGCCGAGTATCTTGTAATAGTCTTTGAAGTCCATTGAAGGAGTCACCATCCGTTATCGGTTTCGCGCCTTGGCCAGCATGCGCCGATTCGCGCAAGCCGGGTTGACCGATCTCATGTTTGTGACCGGGTGGCGCAGCAGAAGTTTATCGGCAGTGGACGGCGGTTCTTGCGACCGCCGGTATGTCTGCCGGCCCATGCCAGCAAGTTTGGGGCGAAAGCCGGAGTTTCAAGCAAGCTTAGTCGCGAAATAGCAGATGATCGGCCTTCGAATCTGTCGCGCTCTGACATACACTGCGCGGCCGTTTTTTTGACCGGAACCGAAAGACATGAAAGACGCCTCTCCAGCCCGTGCCTGCGGTATCGACTTCGGCACGTCCAACTCCACAGTCGGCTGGCTGCGCCCCGGCGTGGAAACGATGATCGCGCTGGAAGACGACAAGATCACCCTGCCGTCCGTGGTGTTCTTCAACATCGAAGAGCGTCGCCCGGTGTACGGCCGTCTGGCGCTGCACGAGTACCTGGAAGGCTACGAAGGCCGGCTGATGCGCTCGCTGAAGAGCCTGCTGGGTTCCAAGCTGATCAAACACGACACCAGCGTTCTCGGCACGGCGATGCCGTTCAAGGATTTGCTTGGTCTGTTCATCGGCCAACTGAAGAACCGCGCCGAAGCTACCGCCGGTCGGGAGTTCGAGGAAGTGGTACTCGGTCGTCCGGTGTTCTTCGTCGATGACGATGAGCTGGCGGACCAGGAAGCCGAAAACACCTTGGTCGACGTGGCCCGCGCCATCGGCTTCAAAGAAGTGTCGTTCCAGTACGAACCGATTGCCGCCGCATTCGACTACGAGTCGACCATCGAAAAGGAAGAACTGGTACTGATCGTCGATATCGGCGGTGGTACGTCCGACTTCTCGCTGGTGCGCCTGTCGCCTGAACGCCGCAAACACGACAACCGTCACGATGACATCCTCGCCACCGGTGGTGTGCACATCGGCGGGACCGACTTCGACAAACAGCTGAGCCTGCAAGGCCTGATGCCGCTGTTCGGTTATGGCAGCCGCATGAAGAGCGGCGCTTACATGCCGACCAGCCATCACATGAACCTGGCGACCTGGCACACCATCAACTCGGTGTACTCGCAGAAGTCGAGCCTGGCGCTGGGCAGCATGCGGTACGACATCGAAGACACTGGCGGCATCGACCGTCTGTTCAAGTTGATCGAGCAGCGCGCCGGTCACTGGCTGGCGATGGAAGTCGAAGAAACCAAGATCCAGCTGACCCACAGCGACAGCCGCCATGTGCCGCTGGACCGGATCGAAGCCGGGTTGAGCGTGGAACTGACTCGCGCCCTGTTCGAATCGGCCATCGACGCGCTGCTGGAGCGGGTACGCGGCAGCGTCACGCAGATGCTGAGCGACGCCAACGTGGCGGTGGATCAAGTCGATACGGTGTTCTTTACCGGCGGTTCGAGCGGCATCCCGGCGCTGCGCAACAGCGTCTCGGCCATGCTGCCGAACGCCCGGCATGTCGAAGGCAACATCTTCGGCAGCATCGGCAGTGGTCTGGCGATCGAAGCGATGAAGCGCTACGGCTCGATGGCCTGAATCCAAAGTTTATGGTTGATAAGCTTTTGTGGTGAGGGGATTTATCCCCGTTGGCCTGCGCAGCAGGCCCTGCTGTTAAAGAGCGGGGCCGCTTCGCGCCCCAACGGGGATAAATCCCCTCGCCACAAGTAGATCACCTGCCAAAAAGACTGACTACACCATCCCGCCCAGCTTCAACTCGCTCTTCAGATACGCGTAATAAATCGGCCCTGCCACCACTCCCGGCAGGCCGAACGCGGCCTCGAACACCAGCATCGCCAGCAGCAACTCCCACGACTTGGCACTGATCTGCCCGCCGACGATGCGCGCGTTGAGGAAGTATTCGAGCTTGTGGATAAAGATCAGATAACCCAGTGCCGCCACCGCCACCCAGATCGACAGCGACAGACCGACGATAGTGATCAGCGTGTTCGACATCAGATTGCCGATCACCGGCAGCAGACCGAGCAGGAAGGTCAGCACGATCAGAGTCTTGGTCAGCGGCAGCTTGATGCCGAACATCGGCAGGATCACTGCGAGAAATATCGCGGTGAAGAAGGTGTTGAGCAGGGAAATCTTGATCTGGGCGAAGACGATGTTGCGAAACGCCTGCACCAGCAGGTGCAGTCGATCAAACAGCGCAGCGGCCAGTGGTTTGCGTTTGGTCAGGTCCGGCACCCGCTGCAAGGCGATGATAGCCCCCAGCACCATGCCGATCAGCAGTGTGACGAACATGTGCGCCGCGTCCTTGCCCACCAGTTGCAGGTCGGACAGGTGCTTGCTCAGCCATTCACCGATAGCCACGCGAAATTCGGCGGCACTGGCCGGTAGATAGGCGTCAAGAAATGGCGGCAATTGCCCGCGAGCGCGATCAACCACGCCCATGAATTTGTCGAGGGATGCCCCGGGGTTTTCTGCTTCGTGCAGCAGGAAACTGATGGCTCCGGCGAAGATCAACGCCAGCACACTCACCACCAGCGTGCCGAGCAGCGCCACCGCCAGCCAGCGCGCGCGCCGGCCTTCGATCAGCCGTTGCAATTGCGGGGTGAGCATATTGACCAGCTCGTACACCAGCAGACCGGCCAACAGACTGGGCAACAACCGCAGCGGCAGCACCAGCAGCAGACCGCCGAAAATGATGATGCAACTGACCCAGAACACTACATGACGCTCAGAAAACGTTGGCATACAGCCTCAAAACGAACGGCGTAAAAGGATTGGCAGTCTGCCAGCGATCCGGGGTGAGCACTAGGAATTGTGCTGGTCGACCTTGGTCGCATGCTTGAGTCGAAGAATGGCTGACCTTTCGGGCCCATCGCTGGCAAGCCAGCTACCACAGGGATTGCGTCGTGCACAAAATTTGCGAACTAGCCAAAACCCTGTAGGAGCGGGCTTGCCCGCGATGAGGCCCGTCCGGTCACCACAGGGACGAGGTGATTACTTTTTCTTCAGGCAATCACTCATGAACGTCTTGCGCGCATCGCCGGCCAGGGCTTTGGTTTTCGCGTCGGCGTTACAGGTTTTCATTTTTTCCTGCTGCGGGGTCAGGACCTTGGCGTCGTTCGCCGCAGGTGCTGCCTTCAGGCAAGTACTCATGAAGGTCTTGCGCTCGTCGCCCTTGAGGCTCTTGGCGCTAGCGTCGGCATTGCAGGTGGTCATTTTGTTCTGTTGCGCCGTGGCGGCGAAACCTTGGGAACACAGGAGCAGACCGATCATCAACAAAGGGACACGCAACATCTTCATGGAGTTTTCTCCTTGTCGCCGCACCGATGGATGCGACCTCTGCTGGAGTGTAGCCAAATCTTGTTACACCTTCCTGCCTTCGAGATGGCTGCGTCGATACTGCTCCGGCGTACACCCGGCCTGACGCGCAAACATGGCGATGAATGCCGAACCGCTGCTGTAACCCAGGTCGAAAGCGATTTCCTGCACGCTGCGTGGTGTTTCCAGCAACTCGATGGCTGCGAGATAGCGCAGACGCTGGCGCCATTCGCCGAAACTCATCCCCAGTTCTCGCACAAACTGCCGAGCCAGCGTCCTCTCGCTGACATGCACCTGCGCCGCCCAATACGCCAGCGGCTGGTTGTTGCCGGGCTCGGCCTGCAACGCTTCGAGGATCGCCAGCAAACCCGGATTGCTCGCGTACGGCAGATAACATTCATGCACCGGCGCCTGTTGCAGTTGATCGACCAGCACCTGGGCCAATCGTTGATCGGCGTCGAGTTCGGGGATCTTCACGTCGCGGGCGGCGAAGTCCTTGAGAATCGCCTTGAGGATGTCGCTGATCGCCAGCGTGCAGGCCCGCGCCGGCAAATTTGCACACACCTTGGGATCAAGGCATACCGCCCGATAGTTGACCGGTTGATGGCTGTAGAAACTGTGCTCGATCTGCGGCGGCACCCACACCGCGTATTGCGGCGGCGACATGAAACGGTTGCCGTCGACGTCCATGTGCAGCACGCCGTGCGCCGCGTACTCAAGCGTGCCCCACGAATGGCGGTGCGGCGCAGCGAATTCGTGGGCATTGAAGTCGGCATAGCGGAAGTACACCGCCGATGGCAGTTCGCTGAAATCCAGCAGATCGATGTGTTTGCTGTTCATGCTGTCCGGTTTCAGAGGCAGGTTGTCCGGTTCGAAGTATAGGGCTGCATCCAGACAAGGGATAATCACACTTCATCAACGTACTGGTTTCAACTCATGCAATACGCGTTTCCCCTGCTGGCGATTTTTATCTGGGCCGGCAACACGGTGATCAACAAACTGGCGGTCGGGGCGATTTTCCCCGCCGAGATCGGTTTCTACCGCTGGCTGCTCGCCGGCCTGTTGTTCACCCCGTTCATGCTCAAATCCGTTATCGCCCACTGGCCGCAAATCCGCCCGAACCTCGGCAAGATTTTCGTGCTCGGCGTGCTCGGCATGGCGGTTTATCAAAGCCTCGCTTATTTCGCCGCGACCCTGACCACCGCCACCAACATGGGCATCATCCTGTCGCTGATGCCGCTGATGTCGCTGACCATGGCGATCATCAGCCTCGGCCAGCGCCTGACTGCCGGCGCATTGGTCGGTGCGGTACTGTCGTTTGCCGGTGTGCTGGTGGTGGTGTCGTCCGGCAGCCTCGGTGCACTGCTGCAACACGGGGTCAATCTGGGGGATGCGATGATGCTGATCGCGACCCTGGCCTACGCGATCTACAGCACCTTGCTGAAAAAATGGCAGTTGCGCCTGCCGCCGCTGGTGCTCCTGTATTTGCAGGTATTGGTGGCGATTGTGGTGTTGTTTCCGCTGTTTGCCGCTTCAGAGAAAACCGGTTTGACCGCGCAAAACATTCCGCTGGTGCTGTATGCGTGCCTGCTGGCTTCGATGGTTGCGCCGCTGGCGTGGATGCAGGCCGTGGTGCGACTGGGGCCGAGCCGCACGACGCTGTTTTTCAATCTGCTGCCGGTGATTACCGCGCTGATTGCGGCGGCGGTGCTGCATGAGCAGTTGGCGATGTATCACCTGGTTGGCGGATTGCTGACGTTGGCCGGGGTGATTTTGTCGGAGCGCTGGACGACCGTGTTGGGTCGCAAACTCAGCGTTGCCTGATCGGGCCTCATCGCTGGCAAGCCAGCTCCCACAGGTTTTGTGTCGAACACAGGTATTGTGAACAACCTGAATTCCTGTGGGAGCTGGCTTGCCAGCGATGAACGATAACCCGGTTCAACGGTTAAACACCCGCAGCCTCCAGCCGCGCCGCATGTTCGACAAACAGCCGCACCGGATCTGCCCCCTTCCCCACCAGCCCCAACGACTGATTGACGATGTCGAAGTGATCCATTGGATAGTCGTCGCCAATCACCGTGCCCAGATGCGAGCTGTAGCGCCCGACCATCCCGTCGCACTGCCCCGGCTCACGCACAAAGGTTCGAGCAAATAACCGGCAACTGCGATTGGTCCCATCGAATAGATTACCGCCCCGATCAGTCTTGCCCGGCTGCAAAGTCCCCGACCACGAGTAATAACGCACACCGTTGACCTCTTCCGGCCCCTGCCCGCCCCAGATTTCAGGCAAGCCCTGTGGATAACGCTGATTGAACAGCGCAACGCCTTCAGTCGTCAGCGATTGATGCGAAGCATGAATGTCCGCGGCAAATTTCGGTCCGTGGTAACCGGTTTCCATCACACCCATCAGCCAGCCGATAAAGCGCAGCAGCACTTCAAGGACTCGCCCTTTGGCGCTGTCTGCCGGGTAGTGTTTTTCCAGGTGATCAGCCAGTTCCGAACCGTGATTAGGCCCGGCCACCGAGGTCACCGACGCCACCAGATCCGGACGCTTGGCCGCCGCGTAACGCGCAGTCAGCGAACCCTGGCTATGGCCGATCAGGTTGACCTTGGCGGCGCCGGTCTCGCGCAGAATCTCGTCGATCCGCGCCAGCAATTGCTCGCCGCGCACTTCGGTCGAATTGAGCGGCGCCACCTGCACCGCGATCACCGTTGCACCGGTTCGGCGCAACGCCTTGATGATTCCGTACCAATACGGATACAGCACCAGCCGCACAAACCCGAGCATGCCCGGCACCAGCACCAGCGGATAACGTGTCGACATGGGCAAACATCCTTGTGGTCGGTAAGTGGATGCAAGGCGTGCAAAACGCCCGCCAAGCATCCCCGCTGAACATGACAACTCGATGAGCAGTCCAGATCAGCGCTGTTTCGGCACTCCCGGCAGCCCCCCCCCTGCGCATAGGCGTAAAACCGATAAAACTTTTTGCTTCGCCCGAGACTCACAACTTGGGTAAGCGATCACGCCTGTAGAGCGTGGCGCCCATTGGATTAGCCTCCTGGAGATCGAAATGAGCGACGACCTGCATTTATCAGATGTCAAAACCCTGCGTGAACGCGCTCGGCAACACGTCGAAAACGGCGCGGTGACCGAAAGCTACAGCGCCAACCGTGAGGAGGTGCTGCGCTTGCTGAATGAGTCGCTGGCCACCGAACTGGTCTGCGTGTTGCGCTACAAGCGTCACTACTTCATGGCCAACGGCCTGAAAGCTAACGTGGCCGCTGACGAATTCCTCGAACACGCGACCCAAGAAGCCGAGCACGCCGACCGTCTGGCCGAGCGCATCGTGCAACTGGGCGGCGAGCCTGAATTCAATCCGGACATGCTGTCGAAAATGTCCCACGCCCAATATGTGGCCGGGAACACTTTGAAAGAAATGGTTTACGAGGACCTGGTTGCCGAGCGGATTGCGATCGACAGCTACCGCGAGATCATTCAGTACATCGGCGACAAAGACTCGACGACCCGGCGCATCTTCGAAGACATTCTTGCGCAGGAAGAAGAGCATGCCGATGACATGGCGGACATTCTGAAAGACTTGTAACCCGTTAAAGCAAAAGATCTCAGCGTGCCGCAGCCCCTACATTTGGAACACATTCCCATGTAGGAGCTGCGGCACGCTGCGATCTTTTGATCTGCCTTATTTGGTTGGTTTGACGGTTACCGGTGCCTTGCCCGCCTTCATCTGTTCCAGCAACGGCGCACACTGATTCGGCTCACCCCCGCTCGGTGCCACCAGCGCCAGCAACCCCGCCGCTGGTGCCGCAATCACCCCCAGCGCCACCATCCCCGCGCCACGCAGCAGCAACGGCACAGCCTTGACCCCGGCATCGGGCTTGATGAACTTGCCGCGTACATACAGCGGCGAACGCAGTGAAATCAGACGCCAGCCCTTGGATTCCGGGGTCACCGTCAGATCCAGTTGCTCGGTCGCCATGTTCGCTGTGCCATCGATATAGATGATCGCGTTCTCGGTATCGAACACAAACAGTCGCGTCGACGCCAGACCGGTCTTGATATCGAAGTCCGCTGCTGCGCAGTTGATCTTCACTTCCTTGTCGCCAAAGATTTTGCCGACCACGTAGTTACCGACGTTGAGCCCCGCCAGCTCCATCAGCTCGCGGCTGATCGCACCGTCGTTGATGATCATTTTCAGCGAGCCGTTGGCACCACCGAGCAACTTCGCCACTGAGTTGCCGCGACCGCTGATATCGGCGTCGCCATTCAGCTCGCCGAAACTGGTTTTCATCGGTTCGAAGGTCGGGAACAGTTCCTTGAGCTTGAACTTGCGCGCCGTCAGTTTCGCGCGGCCTTCCAGCGGCTCAGTGCGACCGTTGAGACGAATCTGCGCATCCAGATTGCCGCCGGCCACGCCGAAGCGCAGCGGCTCAAGGCTGAGTTCGCCGTCATTCAGTTTCAGGTGGGTATAGAGGTCAGTGAACGGCAGCTTCTCGCTGTGGACGATGCGCTTGCCGGTGAACTCGACATCGGCATCCATCTCGCGCCAGCGGTCAGTCTTGAACTCTTCCACCGGCAGCACTTTGTCCGCCGGCTGTTTGCTCTCGCCGCCGCGAGCCTTTTGCTTGTCATTCGAGTCAGCGCCGATCAGCGGTGCTAGGTCGGCGAACAACAATTGATTGGAGAGCAATGCGCCACTCAGTTTGGGCCGTGGCTGACTGGCGACGTAGGACAGATCACCATGAATGTCGCTGCTGCCGATCTTGCCGTTGAACTGCTCATAGCGGAATTGCGCGCCTGCGGGATCATGCAGTTTGGCGATCAGGTGACCGTCGGTAGCGTACGGCGGCGTGTCCGGCAGGGTCACGCCGGTCAGCGGGTAGAGGTTGCCGAGGCTGGCGCCGGCCAGCTTCAGGCGCAGATCGAGCGCGCCAAGGTTCATCGGATCGGTCAGGGTGCCGGCGAGTTCGATGCTGGTCGCGCCGATCTTCGCTTGCGCCTGCAACGGGAACGGCTTGCTCGCATCCTGCAACGCCAATAGCCCGCCGATCTTGCCCTGCGCGGTGAGGTTCTGGCCGTGGTATTGGCCTTTGACCTTGAGTCCAAACGCATAGTCCTGCGGCGCGCCACCTTTGTCCTGCGCGGTCTTCGCGGCTTTTTCGCCGACGATTTCGCTGAACGGGATGGGTTTTCCCAGCGGATCGATCAGCACATCAAGGTTGGTCTTGAGCGTCTGGTCATCAAGGGTGACATGCCCCTTGTCGAACTTGATCGCGCCAATATCGACCACCCAGCTCGACGGTTCGGCATTCGGGTCCTTGGGATCGAACTTGAAGGTCCAGTTGGCGCGGCCATCGGCCAGACGCTGCAGGTCGGCGTTGGGTTCGGTCAGGTCGATACGTGGAATCACCACGCGTTGCGCCAGCAGGGCCAACGGCGAGATTCGCAGCTCGACACGTTTGAGGCTGACCATCTGCGGCTTTTTCGACCAGTCCGGATTACCCAGGCTCAGATCCTCGGCGACCACATGGGGCCACGGCACCCACGCGCGCCAGCCGCCCTCGTCCGGTTCGCGCTGCCAGATCACCGCGAGGTTGCCATTAATGGCGAACGGTCGATGCAGTTCTTCCGAAACTTTGGCGTTGAGCGGCGGTTTGATCCGGTTCCAGTCAAAGAACACGATGACCAGCACCAGCACGGCCAACAGAAGAATGAGGGTGGCGAAGGTCCAGCTGAAGATTTTCCCGGTGCGCGTCATGCACAAAGCTCCTGATGACGACCGCACGCCGACATCGCGACGCACAGCTGAAACGGCGGGCCAAAGCGGCCCTCATGAAGTCTACGACTGGCAAACAGTCCGCAGGTTTAATCGAATCGAAGATTCTGGCGCAAAAAATCGGGCAAATACTGACCGATCAGTCGAACAGCGTTACCGCCCCCGCACTTTTGCGAGGCGCAAGTGAGTCGAAAATACCCACCTCGGTGCAAAACCGCCCGCCTGAAAGACGCGATCTAGAGCCTCCCGCGAGAACAATCAATTCTGTTGATTATTACCATTGTGTTTATGAACTTTTATATCGACTTATCGAGAGTAGCATTGCCCTCGTACCCACTTTATCGCCCTCCCAAGGAGCAACCCATCATGAAACGCCAATTACTGCTCAGCCTTACCCTGTCGATGCTAGCCAGCACTGCTTTCGCCCTGCCTGCTGCCGACCAGGCCACTCCACAAGTGAAATCGAACCACTCGGTGTTCAGCCAGACCGTAGCTGCTGACGGTGGCGACCGCACTCCACAAGGTCAAACCCTGGCCGAAGGCGGTAATGATCGCCTGAAAGAAAAAGGCCTGATCACTCAGGATGGCTACGACAAAACCCCACAAGGTCAATTTGTAGCTGAAGGTGGCCGTGATCGCCTGGAAGAAAAAGGTCTGGTGCAAGACGGTTCCGATCGCACTCCACAAGGTCAGACTCTGGCTTCCGACGGTAGCGACCGTACCCCACAAGGCCAGACACTCGCTTCTGACGGCAGCGACCGCACTCCACAAGGCCAAACCCTGGCTTCCGACGGTAGCGACCGCACCCCACAAGGCCAAACCCTTGCTGAAGGTGGTGGTGACCGTGTGATCGAACGCAACAGCGCTTTGAGCTAAGCCCATGGCGGCCTGGAAAAAAAGCCCAATCAGCAGATTGGGCTTTTGACTTTTCAGCCTTCGTATAGATAGAAGAAAGCGTATTTCCCCGCAACATTCCCCCACTGCCGTTCGACGCCGATAAAGCCGATTTGCTAGAGTGCGGCGCTTGTCTTGTCTAAGAAAACGCCCAAGCGATGCTGCCCCGCGCCGAACAGAAACAACAGACCCGTAATGCCCTGATGGACGCTGCCCGCCATCTGATGGAGAGCGGCCGAGGATTCGGCAGCCTGAGCCTGCGCGAAGTCAGCAAAACCGCCGGCATCGTGCCGACCGGTTTCTACCGGCATTTCACCGATATGGATGAACTGGGCCTGGTGCTGGTCAGTGAAGTCGGCCAGACCTTCCGCGAAACCATCCGCCTGGTGCGCCACAACGAATTTGTCATGGGCGGCATCATTGATGCGTCGGTGCGAATCTTCCTCGACGTGGTCAGCGCCAACCGTTCGCAATTCCTGTTTCTCGCTCGCGAGCAGTACGGCGGCTCGCTGCCGGTGCGACTGGCGATTGGTCGTTTGCGTGAAAACATCAGTTCCGACCTCGCCGCCGATCTGTCGCTGATGCCCAAACTTCAGCATCTGGATATCGCCGGCCTGAGCGTGATGGCTGATCTGATCGTCAAATCGGTGTTCGCCACCCTGCCGGACATCATCGACCCGCCCGCAGAAGCATTGCCTGAGCATCTGACGCCACAGGCGAAGATCACCCAGCAATTGCGCTTTATTTTTATCGGGCTCAAGCACTGGCAAGGGCTGGGCAGTACCGAGTAATCCCCTCGTCCCCAAAACAGCACAAATCCCCTGTAGGAGTGAGCCTGCTCGCGATAGCGGTTTATCCGGCACATTGATGTTGGATGTACCGCCCCAATCGCGAGCAGGCTCACTCCTACATTGCTTTGGGTGAAGGCTACAAATTGGTGCATGTAAAAATCTTCACGCACCAAACCATCGCAAATTTCCGCAACATCTTGAAACATCCCCTACGCTCCGACAGGGATTTCCTACATCTCGTCCGATTGGCAAGCCCCTTGCTCTAGCCTGAGTATTGTCCACTGCTGGAAGTTTTCCGATGCTGGTGATTCATCGCAGAATCGACCCTCAACCCGTCTGGGTCGCCGAGTTGCACCTGACCTTCGAAGCACGGAGCAAAAGCCGTTTGCGCTGTTTCAGTGCTGACAGTGAAGACGTCGGGTTGTTTTTGGAGCGCGGTCAGCCGCCACTGTATGACGGCGAATGCCTACAGGCTGAAGACGGACGTATCGTCCGGGTCTGCGCCCGCCCCGAACAACTGCTGCACGTCACCTGCGCCAACTCCTTCGAACTGACCCGCGCCGCCTATCACCTCGGCAACCGCCACGTTGCCCTGCAAGTCGGCGACGGCTGGCTGCGACTGCTCGACGATTACGTGCTCAAAGCCATGCTTGAACAGCTCGGCGCGAACGTCGAGGCCATCGAAGCGCCGTTCCAGCCGGAACACGGCGCCTATGGCGGCGGGCATCACCATTCGCGGCACGGCGACGAGGACTTTAACTACGCGCCGAAACTGCACCAGTTCGGCGTACGCCTATGAATCCGGCCTGGGCGCTGTTGCGCCTGGCCAGTCCGCAGTTGCCGATTGGCGGCTACAGCTATTCGCAAGGTCTGGAAATGGCTGTGGATAACGGCCGAGTGAACAATGCAGACGCCGCACGGCGCTGGATCAGCGATCAGTTGTTGCTCAATCTCGCACGCTTCGAAGCACCGCTGCTGCTCGCCCATTGTCAGGCGGCGGCCGATGAGAACTGGGAAGAACTGCGGCAAATCTGCGAAAGCCATCGTGCCAGCCGAGAGACCCGGGAGCTACATCTGGAAAGTCGGCAGATGGGCTACTCGTTGCAGCAGTTGCTCAACGGTTTGCCAGAGCTCGACGCAGCGGCCCGCAGCTTTCTTGAACAATCCGCCGAGCCACATCTGGCCCTCGGCTGGGCACTGGCCGCCCGCGCCTGGCAAATCAGCCCGCAAGATGCCCTCGCCGCATGGCTGTGGAGCTGGCTGGAAAACCAGCTCGCGGTCCTGATGAAAACCCTGCCGCTGGGCCAACAAGCCGCCCAACGCCTGACCAGCGAATTGCTGCCGCTGCTGCAACAGGCTCAGCAGGACGCAACCCGCATCAACCCCGAACACATTGGCAGCGCCGCATTCGGCCTGTCCCTGGCGTGTATGGCCCACGAGCGCCAATACAGCCGTCTGTTCCGTTCCTAGGGCCTTTCATTTTGGAGAATCACATGAACGCACAACCTCTGCGCGTCGGCATCGGCGGCCCGGTCGGGTCCGGCAAAACCGCGTTGACCCTGGCCCTGTGTCTGGCACTGCGCGAGCGCTACAACCTGGCCGTGGTCACCAACGACATCTATACCCGCGAAGACGCCGACTTTCTGGTGCGCAACGAAGCGTTGGCGCCGGAACGCATCATCGGTGTGGAAACCGGTGGCTGCCCGCACACGGCAATCCGCGAAGACGCCTCGATCAACCTCGAAGCGGTGGATCAACTGAACCGGCGTTTCCCGGGGCTGGATCTGATCCTGGTGGAGTCCGGTGGCGACAACCTCTCGGCGACCTTCAGCCCGGAACTGTCCGACCTGACCATCTACGTGATCGACGTTTCCGCTGGCGACAAGCTGCCACGCAAGGGCGGGCCGGGGATCTGCAAATCCGATCTGCTGGTGATCAACAAGATCGACCTCGCGCCGCTGGTCGGTGCCTCGCTGGAAATGATGGATAGCGACACCAAGCGCATGCGCAACGGCAAGCCCTTCGTGTTCAGCAACCAGAAAACCGGCCAGGGCCTTGAAGAAATCATCGCCTTCATCGAACGCCAGGGCTTGCTCAACGCAGCCTGATTTATTGACCAACAAGGAAGCTTATCCATGACACTCAAACGCATTCTTGGCGCGCTGGCGCTGCTCCTGACTCCGGCACTGGCCTTCGCACACCCGGGGCATGGCGACAGTGGCCTGGTGGCCGGTATCAGCCACCCGATTGGTGGTCTCGATCATTTGCTGGCGATGGTCGCCGTGGGTCTGTGGGCGGCACAGCAAAAAGGTGCCGCGCGCTGGGCGCTGCCGTGCACGTTTGTCGGCACCATGCTGATCGGCGGCATGCTCGGCTTTGAAGGGCTGCAATTGCCGGCGCTGGAGAGCGGGATCGCGGCATCGGTATTGGCGCTGGGCCTGGCGGTAGCGCTGGCAGTGCGTCCGCCGCTGGTGATGGCGGTGGCGGCGACGGCACTGTTTGCGCTGTTCCATGGCGTGGCGCATGGTCTGGAATTGCCAGACATGTCGAGCCCGTGGGCGTATGCCGCAGGATTTGTGATGGCGACGGCTGCGCTGCATGCGGCGGGTTATGCCGTGGTGCGGGTGTTGCCGCAGGCAGCGGCGCCGCTGGTGCGTCTGGCGGGTGCAGCGTCGGCAGTGACTGGCGCGTGGTTGCTCGCCGGCTAATCTTTACTGCCTGATCCGGCCTCATCGCTGGCAAGCCAGCTCCCACAGGGATAGTGGTCGCACACAACACCTGTGGGAGCTGGCTTGCCAGCGATGACGGCCGATCAGACACCGCGTCTCTAACGGCTGCAGCTCTGCTACCATGTCGCGCAATCGCCCCAGCCGTGACGACGTCCGCCCATGCCCCATGCTTCTCGCTCCAACTCCCTGCCTGAATTGACCGCCCTGTTCGGCGAAGTGCAACAGCACTTTGTGAACGTGATCGTGCCGCTCTGGCAAGGCCCGGGCTGGAATGCCGACATGGCGCTGCCCTACGAGGCGCTCGACGCCGCGCACCAACCATTGCCACCGCAACGCTATCGGGCGATGGCCTGCGCACGGCAGCTGTACCTGTTTTCCAGCCTGATCGGGGTTGTGGATAACGCCGAAGTCCGCGCCGCTGCACTGTTCCGCTCGTTGCAACGGCACTTTCACGATGCCGAGCACGGCGGCTGGTTTTACAGTATCGATCCGCAGGGCAAACCGCTGGATCAGCGCAAGGATCTCTACACCCACGCCTTCATCCTGTTCGCCTGCGCCCATTACTGGGAAAAGTCCGGCGAACCGCTGGTGGAATCGACGCTCAACGCGGCTTTCGAAGTTATCGCTCGACGCTTCGCCACTGGCGACGGCCTCTATGAATCCTGCCTTGAGCGCGACTGGGCAACATTGCAAACCGGCCCGCTGCAAAACCCGTTGATGCATCTGGCCGAAGCGTTGCTCGCGACGCTTTCGGTGCGTCCAGATGCAACGGTGCAACAAGCGCTCAGCGACTTATGCACAGCCATGCACAAACGCTTCGTCGATCCGCAGCACGGCGTGCTGATGGAGAAGCCGCTGGGGGCTGTGGATAACTGGTATGAGCCGGGGCATCAGTTCGAATGGTATTTCCTGCTCGAATCGTCGCCATTGTTGCGCGGTTCGAAGCTGCATGCGGCGCTGGATCGTGCGTTTGCGTTCACCGAACAGTTCGGCGTGGAACAGCCATCGGGCGCAGTGCGAGCGATGCTGGATCTGCAACTGGACGGACGCCCGAAAGATTCGACCCAACGCATCTGGGCTCAGGTCGAATACCTGCGGGCGTTGACCTTACGCGCCGACAGCGAAGCCGTGGTGCTGCACCAGTTGCAGGCATTGCAGCAACGCTTCCTGCACGCAGGTGGTTGGTTTGAATGCCGGGATGAAGCGGGTGAAGTGAGCCGCAAGGACATGCCGTCGACCACGCCTTATCACTTGGCAACCTGCTACAGCGGTCTTGCCGAATATCTGCGCTGACTGTTTGCACTCGTGGCGAGGGGATTTATCCCCGTTGGGTTGCGCAGCAGCCCCGCTTTTTGGGGGCGCTTCGCGGCCCAACGGGGATAAATCCCCTCGCCACAAAATCACCTCACCACAGATTCAAAGTTGAGTCAGGCAATCCACTTCTTGTCCCCGGTAAAGCTGATCGTCAGCCAGCGCGCCGCATCAGGCTTGCCGAGTTTCAGAGAAATCTCCTCGCGCAACGCGTCCAGCTGCCCGATGCTTTCCAGCCGGTAATCCACCGGCAACACCACATGAATCTCGATAAACCGCGCCCGGCCGTGCTTCTGCACATAGGACACGTAGTCGTCGAAACCATGCTCGACCTTGGCCGCTTCCATCACCTGGCGCACTTGATCATCGAGCTTGTCCGGGGCAATCCCCAGTACATCACGCAGCGCCGGGCGAAGAATCTTGAACGCTGGCGGCAGCATGGTCAGCGCCAGCACGATCAGGATCAACGGATCGACATAAGCCGCCCACTGATCAAAGCCCTGGGCCTTGAGCAACAGCGCCGCAAGGAAACTTATCAACAGGCCGACCGAGAGCATCGCGTCCACCAGCCAACTGATGTTGTCGAACTGGATCAGGCTGGACTTGAGCTTGCGATTGCGCCGCCGCACGTAGAAGAAGTAAGCGAACTCGACCACGGTAAACACCGCCGCATAAATGATCACCAGCCCCAACTCGATCTCGCGACCGCCATTGATGATGCCGAACACACCGTTGAGAAACGCATAGATGGCGATCAGCAGCAGGAAACTGCCTTCGATCAACAGCACCATCGGCTCCAGATGCCAGAAGCCGAACTGAAAGCGCTGATTGCTTTCCTTGGCGATCAACTTGGCGGTGATCAGCATCAGGACTTTGATGAACGTTGCTATCAGCGAGAAAAAACCATCGAACAGGATGGATTGCGAACCAGAAATAAAACCGGTGACGATCCCAGCGATCGACACCGCGAACATCAGAATGGTTGATTGTTTGAGCAGCGACTGCTCACCTCGGTTACTCACTTTGACTCCTCGAAAAACCCGAAAACCGCAGGGTGCGGCGGGGTTGTTGAGAGAGGAGTTTACCTTATAGCCCTGTTTTGGCCGATTTGACCTAATCGCCAGCAGGCTGGCTCCCACAGTCGAACTGATTCCAATGTGGGAGCCAGCCTGCTGGCGATTAGCTTCAGCGCGATGTCAGGCCTTGTTACGCTCGATGGCAAACCCGGCCCAGGTCTGGCTCACTGGCATCAGTTCCAGACTGTTGATGTTGATGTGCGCCGGGGCATTCATCACCCAGAAAATGGTGTCGGCGATGTCCTGCGGCTGGATCGGCTCGGCGCCCGCGTAAGTAGCGTCGTAGCGCGCCTGATCACCGGCAAAGCGCACCAGCGAGAACTCGCTTTCGCACAGGCCCGGCTCGATGTTGCTGACCCGCACGCCGGTGCCCTGCAAATCGCAGCGCAGGTTCAGCGAGAATTGTTTGACGAAGGCCTTGGTCGCACCATAGATGTGACTGCCCGGGTATGGATAGTTACCAGCGATGGAACCCAGGTTGACGATGCCGGCGCCACGGCCATGGGCGATCAGCCGTGGCAGCAACAGGCGAGTGGCGTACATCAGGCCTTTGACGTTGGTGTCGACCATGGTGTCCCAGTCGTCGAGGTCGCATTTCGGCGCAGGGTCAACGCCCAGCGCCAGCCCGGCGTTGTTGATCAGGCCCCGCAGCTTGGCGAAGGATGGCGGCAGATTGTCAATCGCCTCTTCCATCGCCTTGCGATCACGCACATCGAGCACCAGGCCGTGCACTTCGGTCTGCTTTGACAGCTCGGCGCACAGCGCATTGAGGCGTTCTTCACGACGACCGGTCAGCACCAGTTTCCAGCCGGCCTCGGCAAAACGACGGGCACAGGCTTCACCAAAACCGGATGTAGCGCCGGTGATAAACAGGGTGTTGGACATCGTGTTCTCCTTGCTTCGGCCGCAGCGGCAGCCCTTGGAATGGACAATCAGCAGGCAGCATGCCCGCCACTGCTTCTACGAGCAACCACCGCCCCCTGTAGGAGCTGCCGAAGGCTGCGATCTTTTGATCTATCTCTGTGTCTAGAAACCGAAAATCAAAAGATCGCAGCCTTCGGCAGCTCCTACAGTGATGTGTTTCAGATCAAATTTTGATCAGCCTTATCTAGGCCTTGTGTGACGTGGCCTGTAGCCATGTGCGCGCATGTTATCCACAGTCCCTTCCACAGTTTCCGGGGGCAAGTGGAAAAGCGCAAAGCCGCGCCACACAAGGCTTTGCGGGCGAAATAGAAAGTTTTTTGCTTGACCCTGAACTGGCACTTGTGCGGGACAAGGCATTTTGCACGATCGGCCGGTCACCACAGTGATTGCGCGAGGCCAGCAATTACGGCGCTTAGCGCAGTCTTTCCAGAGTTTAATCACAGACTTATCCACAGGCTTGCTGACTGGAAATCGCCTGCTTCAGGCAACCTAGAAAAAGGTTGACAACGACGTCTGCCGCTCCCGCAAAAATGCTTGATCAAAAAACAATCACACCGCTGCAAGCCACGGTTTAAAAGGCCTCCAGCCAGCTACTCCCACGTTATTCACAGCCAGTTCCACAGCAAACGGGGACAAGTCAAAACTGTGGAAAAACAGCCATTTGCAGCGTCTATATGTCGCGCTTTGACAGGTTGGTGAATTTGTTTTCCACAATTTCAGATTCTGCTTGATGTCGTGCCTTGGTTCACTGTAGGAGCTGCGGGGGGGGGGGGGGGGGGGGGTTTTTTTTTTTTTTTTTTAAAAAAAAAAAAAAAAAGAGGCGGGGCGGCGCACACGGGGGGGCGCGGGGGGGTTAAAGGGGGTATGTGTGTTAAAAACACCAGGACCCGC
>NZ_JBIUXX010000020.1:20859-26560 GCF_044744235.1 Pseudomonas sp. NPDC087346 | reverse complement strand
CCCCGGGTCCCAACACCCAAATTCAAAAACCCCCCCGCGTTGGGGGGGGGCCCCCGGTTTTTTTTTTTTTTTTTTTTTTTTTTTTTAAAAAAAAAAAAACCCCCCCCCCCCCCCCGCAGCTCCTACAGGGGATTCGGGTGCTCTGGAGATGTAAAAAAGCCCCGGGACCTGCGTCACCGGGGCTCAATGTATCTGTGGAAAACTCAGTGCCCGCCCAGATAGGCGTTACGCACCTCCTCGTTCACCAGCAGCTCCTTGCCGGTACCGGTCAGGCGAATCTCGCCGTTGACCATCACATACGCCCGGTCAGACAGTTTCAGCGCGTGGTTGGCATTCTGCTCGACCAGGAAAATGGTCATGCCGGTTTTCGCCAGTTCACGCAGGGTCGCGAAGATCTGTTTCACCACGATCGGCGCCAGGCCCAGGCTCGGTTCATCGAGCAGCAACAGCTTAGGCCGGCTCATCAGCGCCCTGGCGATGGCAAGCATCTGCTGTTCGCCACCGGACATGGTCATCGCGCGCTGGGTGCGTCGCTCTTCGAGCCGTGGAAACAGCTCGAACATGCGCTGCATGTCTTCCTTGGCGTACTTGTCGCCAATCGGGATGGTACCCATCAGCAGGTTTTCCTCGACGGTCATGTCGGGGAACACCCGCCGCCCTTCAGGCGACTGTGCAATGCCGTTGGAGGCGATGTAGTGCGAGGATTTCTGGGTGATGTCGACACCCTGATAGAGAATCTGCCCGCTCGCCGCCCGTGGCTGGCCGAAAATCGACATCAGCAATGTCGACTTGCCGGCACCGTTGGAGCCGATCAGGCTCACGGTTTCGCCTTCGTTGATCTGCAGTGAAACACCCTTGAGGGCCTGAATCGGCCCGTAGAACACGTCCAGATCCTTCAATTCGAGGATGGGTTGGCTCATAGCACCACTTCCTCTTCATCCGCGCCCAGATAGGCGGCAATCACTTTTGGATCGTGCCGGATAGCTTCAGGGCCACCCTCGGCGATGACGATGCCGTGGTCCAGCACCACGATGTGGTCGGAAATGCTCATTACCATGCCCATGTCGTGTTCGATCAGCACCACGGTCAGATCGTGCTCGTCGCGCAGCAGACGGATCATCGCGCTCAGCGCTTCGGTTTCCTGAGGGTTAAGGCCGGCAGCCGGTTCGTCGAGGCAGATGATCTGCGGCCGCGTGCACATGGCCCGGGCAATCTCCAGACGCCGTTGCTGGCCGTAGGACAGTTCACCGGCGAGCCGGTTGGCGCAGTCCACCAGATCGACCACTTCGAGCCAGTAGAACGCGCAGTCCAGCGCATCGCTTTCAGCCTTGCGGTAACCCTTGGTATTGAGGATGCCGGCGAGCATGTTGCGGTTGACCCACATGTGCTGGGCCACCAGCAGGTTTTCCAGCACGGACATTTCCTTGAACAGGCGAATGTTCTGGAAGGTACGGGCCAGACCTGCACGGTTCACCAGATGGGTGCCGCCGAACATCTTGTAATACAGACGACTGAGGAAGCTTTTCGGCGAGACGAAATCGGTCGGTTTGAACGATTCGCCGAGCAACTGGATGACGTTGGTCTGCTGCCCGCGCACATTGAGTTCAATCTTGCCGCCCGAGGCTTTGTAGAAGCCGGTCAGGCAGTTGAACACCGTGGTCTTGCCGGCACCGTTGGGGCCGATCAGGGCGAAGATCGAGTTGCGTTTGACCTTGAGGCTGACATCGCTCAGCGCCTTGATGCCACCAAAGTGCATCATCAACTTTTCAACAGAGAGTACGACTTCACTCATGGCGCAGTCCTCTCATAGTGAATGGCACCTTTGCGTGGTTTGACCCCGGTGCGGCTGATGCGGATCAGCCCTCGTGGTCGCCAGATCATCATCAACACCATCAGAATGCCGAACAGCAGCACGCGATATTCGGCGAAACCGCGCAGCAGTTCCGGGGCGACAGTCAGCACGAACGCTGCGATCACCACGCCGATGGTCGAACCCATGCCGCCGAGTACCACGATGGCGAGAATCAGCGCCGACTCGAAGAAGGTGAACGAGGTCGGGTTGACGAAGCCTTGATAGGTGGCGAAAAACACCCCGGCCAGACCCGCCGTGGACGCACCGATGGTGAACGCCGACAGTTTGACCAATACGTGATTGAGGCCCATCGAGCGGCAGGCGATTTCATCTTCCCGCAAGGCTTCCCAGGCGCGACCAACCGGCATCTTCACCAGACGATGCTTGATGTACAGCACGGCCAGCACCACCAGGAACAACACCGCGTAGATGAAGTAATACTTCACGTCCGGGTTATAGGCGATGCCGAAGAACTCGTGAAACGGCACCCCGCCATCCTTCGCCCGCTTGCCGAACTCCAGACCGAAGAACGTCGGCAGTGGCGCCGGCATGCCGTTCGGGCCGCCAGTCAGGGACAGCCAGTTGTTGAGGATCAGCCGAATGATTTCACCGAAGCCGAGGGTCACGATGGCCAGATAGTCACCGTGCAGGCGCAGCACCGGGAAGCCGAGGATGCACCCGGCCAATCCGGCCGTGATCGCCGCCAGCGGCAGTACCGTCCAGAAGCCCAGCCCGAGGTATTGATAACCGAGCGCCAGACCGTAGGCACCGATGGCGTAGAACGCCACGTAACCAAGGTCAAGCAGGCCGGCCAGACCGACCACGATGTTCAGACCCAACCCCAACAGCACGTAAATCAACCCGAGGATGACCACGCCCAGCAAGTAGGAGTTGGAGAAGAACGGCACAGCGATAGCCAGCACAATCAGCAGCGGGATGATCCAGCGCAGGCTTGATTTGTGATCGGCGGGGAGCACATGCACGCCGGAACCGGTGCTCTCGAATCCGTCGAGAATCTTCAGGCCACGTGGCGTTTGCAGGAACAGGCTGAGTAAAAACCGGCCAATCATGACGATGCCGATGATCCACGCCACGCGGGTCGGTTGAAGGTTGAAGCTGTAACCCTCAAGCACGACACCGACAATCGGGCCGAAGACGATCAGGGCAATCAGGCCGGCAAGGATCGACTCAACCAGGCTTTTTTTGACATCAATGGTTTTTTTGGTGGTTGAAGACATCGTTTACACCTTCGACACAAGAGGACGGCCCAGCAGGCCCTGAGGCCGGAAGACCAGAACAAGTACGAGCAGCGAGAAGCTGAACACGTCTTTGTAGTCGGAGTTGACCAGGCCCGAGAACAGCGACTCGGAAATCCCGAGGATGATCCCGCCGAGCATCGCCCCAGGCAGGGAGCCGATGCCGCCAAGCACTGCTGCGGTGAACGCCTTGATGCCAATGACGAAGCCTGCGTAGAAGTCGAACGTGCCGTAGTTCATGGTGATCAGCACGCCGGCCAGCGCCGCCATGGCTGCACCGATGATGAACACATAGGAAATCACCCGGTCGGTGTTGATCCCGAGGATCGAGGCCATTTTGCGGTCTTGCTGGGTAGCGCGGCACATGCGGCCGAGCTTGGTGTACTTGATCACGTAGGTCAGCAGGCCCATGCCAAGGAATGCGGCGACCAGAATGAAGATCTTGGTGTAGGTGAGCTGGACGAAACCGGTACCGATGTCGATGCGCCAGGCACCGGTGAGCAGCGTTGGAACACCCTGTTGGCGGGCGCCCTGGCTGATCTGGGCATAGTTTTGCAGAATCAGGGAGATACCGATGGCGCTGATCAGCGGAGCCAGTCGGGTGGAGTTGCGCAGTGGTCGGTAAGCGATGCGTTCGATGACCCAGCCATACACCCCGGTAACGATGATGGTGAAGACCAGTGTGCCGAGCATCAACAGCGGGAAGGATTCAATACCGAAGTAAGCCAGCAGAGCCAGACTGATTGCCGCGAGGTAAGCGGAAATCATGTAAACCTCGCCGTGGGCGAAGTTGATCATGCCGATGATGCCATAGACCATTGTGTAGCCGATGGCGATCAGGCCATAGACCGACCCGAGAGTCAGACCATTGACCAGTTGCTGCAGGAAAATACCATCCATAACGCAATCTCACGCAATGAGAGCCTGCACACCGCAGGGCGTGCGGCTCTTCTAAGGAAAATACAGATTTACGTCGGAGCAATGTCAGCCACGATCAGGCCAGTCACCACCGCCCCCTGTAGGAGTGAGCCTGCTCGCGATAGCGGTTGAACATTCAACATATGTGTCGTCTGTCTGTCCGAAATCGCGAGCAGGCTCACTCCTACAAGGGAACCGTGGAGTCAACTGATCGCGTCAGCCCTTACTTCTGTTTTTCCAGCTGGTGGTATTTGCCGGTCGCGTCCCACTGGTAAACCACGTAGTCGGAGACTTTCAGGTCGCCTTTGGCGTCCCAGGTCTTCTCGCCCATCACGGTTTTAACCGGGTTGGCTTTCAGCCATTTGGCAGCGTCTTCGCCCTTGTTCGACTTGGCGCCGTTGAAGCCGGCAGCCAGGGCCTGGATCGAAGCGTAGGCGTACAGGGTGTAGCCTTCAGGCTCGGTGCCAGCCTTGCGGAATGCGTCCACTACGGTCTTGCTTTCCGGCAGCAGGCGCGGGTCGGCGCCGAAGGTCATCAGCACGCCGTCAACGTATTGCGGGCCACCGGCGGTGGTCACCAGTTCGTCGGTCACGATGCCGTCATCGGACATGAATTTCACGTCTTTCAGGCCTTCGGTACGCAATTGTTTAACCAGTGGACCGGCTTCCGGGTGCAGGCCACCGAAGTAGACCACGTCGGCACCGGCGGCACGGATTTTGGTGACCAGAGCGCTGAAGTCTTTCTCGCCACGGGTCAGACCTTCGTAGATCACCGGGGTCACGCCGCGCTTGATCAACTGGGCCTTGGTTGCATCCGCCAGGCCTTGGCCGTAGGTGTCCTTGTCGTGGATGACCGCGACTTTCTTGCCCTTGAGCACATCGACGATGTAGTCGCCGGCCACAATGCCTTGCTGGTCGTCACGTCCGCACATACGGAACATGGCGCTCAGACCGCGCTCGGTGACCTGCGGGTTGGTCGAACCCGGGGTGATCGCGATGATGCCGGCTTCGTCGTAGATTTCCGACGCTGGAATGGTGGAAGAAGAGCAGAAGTGACCGACCACGCCGGCAACTTTCTGGTTGGTGAGGTCCTTGGCAACCGTCACCGCCTGTTTCGGTTCGCAGGCGTCATCGCCCTTGACCAGTACGATTTTTTCCCCGTTGACGCCGCCTGCCGCGTTGACCGCATCAGCCGCTGCCTGTGCACCCTTCATGTACTGCTCGCCAAATGCCGCGTTGGCGCCAGTCATTGGACCCGCTACACCGATTTTGACATCAGCCTGAGCAAACGCAGAAACACCCAACGCAGCAGCTACTGCGAGGGCCAGAAAGCCTTTCTTGTAAAACGTCTGGGACATGAGGTGGTGCTCCAAGGTTTTTTTTAGTTGGCACTGCGACTTCATTTCACTGAGTGCTCAGAGCAAGCGCCGTGCCATCGGTTTTTTATTCTTCAAAAAGTCGCTGCTTTGTTGTTATTTCGACTGTTTCGATCCCATTTTTATTGGGCGTGCAACCGTCTAAACCGCGGAAGGTGAAACCGTTTATTTTTTCAGGCGCAACCCGCTTGCGCCATCATTGCAACCGCGGCACCAAACGACGTGCAACCAGCCTGTAACAGCCCGCGTCACCGAACTGCACACTGCTGGTGCGGGACTGCTACAACCCGCACCATTACA
>NZ_JBIUXX010000020.1:4305-20849 GCF_044744235.1 Pseudomonas sp. NPDC087346 | reverse complement strand
AATAACACCCCAAAACACATAACAACAAAATACTGGAGATGAAAAGATACAACCAGCAAAATTAAAAGATAGTCGCTGCATCGAAAAGCGCCGCCTCCGGCAACATATTTCAACACTCAGATGACGATCCGCAGGCACTGGCCCGCGTGATACAACGAGAACCCGGCCTCGTACAGGCAACTGCGCAAGCCCACTCCCGCCAAGGGCTGCATCGGTGCAAACGGAATCGGCAGGGCTTGCGGATCGCCGTTACACAGATAGTCGGCGAAGGCTTTGCCGACCACGGTGCCAGTGGTCACCCCGCGTCCGTTGTAGCCGGTGACGGCCACTATTCCGGGGGCCGGTTCGAATAGCCGCATCAGGTGATCGGGGGTAAAAGCAATGCGCCCGGTCCAGGTGCATTCCCATTCGACGGGTTTCAGATTGGGGAAGTAATGCTGCTGCACCCGGTCAGCCCAGGCTTTGAGAAACCACACCGGTTTCTGATTGCCGTTGCCGAGACTGCCCAGCAACAGCCGACCTTCTTTATCGCGACGGATGCTGCTGAGCACTTGCCGGGTATCCCACGAGCCCTGCCCGCCCGGCAGAATTTCCTGCGCGGCGTCTTCGGTCAGCGGCACCGAGGCGACCTGATAGTAGTAACCCGGGAAGAAGTTGCGCTTGAGTTCGGTCCAGTCGCCTTCGGTGTAGGCGTTCGACGCGATAACGACTTTCTCGGCGAGCACCGCACCGTGCTCGGTCTGCACCGACCATTGCTGGCCCTGGCGTTCCAGTCGGGTGACCGGTGAATGGTCGAACATCTGCCCGCCGAGCCCTTTGACCGCATTGGCCAGCCCGGTGGTGTAGGCCATCGGATTGAGCGTACCGGCGCGGCGATCAAGCAACGCGGCTGCGATCTTTTGCGTGCCGGTGGCTTGTTCGCAAGCCTTGCCGGTCAATAACTCGACCGGCGCACCGCGGCGTTTCCATTGTTCTTCGCGACTGCGCAGATCGGCCTCGCCCTTGGCGTTGTGCGCCATGTGCAGCGTGCCTTCGCGGCGCAACTGGCAATCGATCTTGTACTTGTCCACAAGACTGAACACCAACGCCGGTGCCGCCCCGAGCATCCGATTGAGCTGACTGCCGACCGCTTCGCCGAATCCGGCTTCGATCTCGTCGGGCGGAATCCACATCCCGGCGTTGACCAATCCGACGTTGCGCCCGGAACCGCCGTGCCCGGCTCGATGAGCCTCCAGCACGCAGACGCTTTTACCCTGTTCCAGCAAATGCGCCGCCGCCGACAAACCGGTGAACCCGGCGCCGATCACGCAGACATCAACTTTGACCTCGCCCCTGAGCGCCGCGTTATCGGGCCTTTGCGGCGTCAGTTTTTCCCACAGACATTCTTCGCGTAACGGCATTGCCAGACTCCAACAGAAACCTAACAAACACACAGTTCTAAGCAGGGGAGCTCTTGTGGCGAGGGGATTTATCCCCGTCGGGTCGCGCAGCGGCCCTGAAAACCTCAGCAGCGACGACTGCTGCGCAGCCGAACGGGGATAAATCCCCTCACCACAAAAGCCAGCTCCCAATCGATGATGGAATCAGTCGAAAGTGATGCCTTGCGCCAACGGCAGTTCCAGCGAGTAGTTCACGGTATTAGTCTGCCGACGCATGTACCCACGCCACGCATCGGAACCCGACTCACGGCCGCCGCCAGTCTCTTTCTCGCCACCAAACGCGCCACCGATTTCCGCGCCGCTCGGGCCGATGTTGACGTTGGCGATGCCACAGTCGCTGCCGATTGCCGACATGAACTGCTCGGCCTCGCGCACGTCAGTGGTGAAGATGCACGACGACAAGCCTTGCGGTACCGCGTTGTTCAAACGCAGCGCTTCCTGGAAGTCGCTGTAACCGACCACATACAGAATCGGTGCGAACGTCTCGCTGCACACCACATCGCTCTGTTCAGGCATTTCAACGATGGCCGGCGAAACGTAGTAGGCGTTAGGGAATTGGTCTTCGAGTTGACGCTTGCCGCCGAACACCCGGCCGCCCTCGCTCAACGCCTGCTCCAGCGCATCCTGCATGTTTTCGAAGCTGTGTTTGTCGATCAGCGGACCGACCAGATTGCCTTCCAGCGGATGACCGATACGCACTTTCGCGTAGGCAGCCTTGAGGCGAGTGACGATTTCCTCCTTCACCGACTCATGCGCAATCAGCCGACGCAGCGTGGTGCAACGCTGACCGGCGGTGCCGACGGCGCTGAACAGAATGGCGCGTACCGCCATGTCCAGATCGGCGCTGGGGCCGAGGATCATCGCGTTGTTGCCGCCCAGTTCGAGAATGCTGCGGGCAAAACGTGCGGCGACTTTCGGTGCCACTTCGCGGCCCATACGGGTGCTGCCGGTGGCACTGATCAGCGCCACGCGCGGGTCATCGACCAGAGCTTCGCCAGCGTCGCGGCCGCCGATGATCACTTGGCAGAGGTTTGCCGGAGCATCGGTGAAATTCTTCACCACGCGATCAAACAATGCCTGGCAAGCCAGCGCGGTCAGCGGGGTTTTCTCCGACGGTTTCCACACCACCGGGTTGCCGCAGACCAGCGCCAGCGTGGTGTTCCATGCCCACACCGCCACCGGAAAGTTGAAGGCGCTGATCACGCCGACCACGCCCAGCGGGTGCCAGGTTTCACGCATGTGGTGGCCCGGGCGCTCGGAGGCGATGGTCAAACCGTACAGTTGACGGGAAAGACCAACGGCGAAGTCGCAGATATCGATCATCTCCTGCACTTCACCCAGACCTTCCTGCGTGATCTTGCCGGCCTCCCAGGAAACCAGTTCACCGAGATCGGTCTTGTACTCGCGCAGCACTTCACCAAACTGACGCACCAGCTCGCCGCGACGCGGGGCCGGTATCTTGCGCCATTGTTCGAACGCATGATCTGCGCGACTGATGTGTTGCTCGACTTCGGCCGGGCCTTCCCAGTTCACGGCGGCGATGCGGCTGCCATCGATGGGCGAATGCACCGGCACTTTGCCGTTCTGATAAAGGGCCGGGTTCACACCAAGACGATCAAGCAATGCGGCAACCATGGGTCACTCCTCAAGCAAAAAACTGAATGTGTGCGGCCGCTTTTTCACGACCGGGCAGGCCTTTAGTTGTAGCTTCCCAAGGGCAAGGCAACAAACGACCTTTACGCGAGATATCATTCCGTTTATTCATGCTGAGCATAGAAAGACAAGAAAAAGGGCTTACCCATGCTGAACAAACGCCACTTGCCGTCGATCACCGCGTTGCAGTGCTTCGAGGCCGTGACCCGGCACCTGAGTTTCACCCGGGCCGCCGAAGAACTGAACCTGACCCAGAGCGCCGTCAGCAAGCAGGTCGCGCAGCTGGAGGAATTGTTGCAGCACTTGTTATTCCTGCGGGTGCGCCGTCGCTTGCAGATGACCCCGGCTGGCGATTTGTACCTGGTGGAAGTGCGAAAAATCCTCACGCAGGTGGAAATGTCCACGCATTACCTGCGTTCCTACGGCGGCGAGACGGAAGTCCTGCGCGTATCAACGCCCTCGACCTTCGGCGCCCGCTGGCTGGTGCCGCGCCTCAAAGGCTGGCGCCTGCGCCATCCGTCGATCCATCTCGATCTGTGCAACGAACAGGAAGCCGATGACCTGCTGCAAGGTCGCAGTGATCTGGCGTTCTATTTCGGCCAGGGATCACGTCCCGGCACCGAATGCCTGAAGCTGTTCGGCGAAGAGCTGGTGCCGGTATGCGCACCGGGCAGCCTGCCAGACCAGCCGTTCACCGACCCGACGCAACTGACGGATCTGGTGCTGCTGCAAAACGCCTCACGCCCGCAGGCCTGGCATGACTGGTTTGACAGTCAGGGCTACCAGACCGAACACAGCTACCACGGGCCGCGTTTCGAGACCTTTTATATGTGCATCCGCGCCGCGCAAGTGGGTTGCGGCGTGGCGCTGTTGCCACGGTTTCTGGTGGAAGAAGAACTGGCCGACGGCAAACTGGTCATTCCCTGGCAGCATGCAATGCCCAGCAGCGACGCCTATTACCTGGCGTATCCGGAACATGCGGCGGAAGTGCCGAAGGTGCGGGATTTCGTCAAATGGATGCTGGAGCAGATCGATACCCCTGATTCGCAACTCTAACCCCTGTGGCGAGGGGATTTATCCCCGTTCGGCTGCGCAGCAGTCGTCGCTCTCAAGATTTTCGGGGCCGCTGCGCGACCCAACGGGGATAAATCCCCTCGCCACAATTGACCTCATTGATCGCAGAAATTGCTGGCAATCCCCACCATTGATATGCGCCACTAGCACCATTGATTGATACCGCGCCTTGTCGCGGCGTACCTGGAGACCCGTTTATGAGCGAGAGTGTGTTTGCCGATCGCATCGTGCAGAACCTGCTCGACACCGACTTCTACAAACTGACGATGATGCAGGCGGTGCTGCACAACTACCCCAACGTCGAAGTCGAATGGGAGTTCCGTTGCCGTAACGCCGAGGATCTGCGTCCGTATCTGGCAGAAATCCGCTATCAGGTCGAACGCCTCGCCGATTTGAGTCTGAGCGCCGATCAACTGAGTTTTCTCGAGCGCATCAGCTTCCTCAAACCGGACTTCCTGCGCTTTCTCGGCCTGTTCCGCTTCAACATGCGCTACCTGCACACCGGCATCGAAAACGGCGAGCTGTTCATCCGTCTGCGTGGGCCATGGCTGCATGTGATCCTCTATGAAGTGCCGCTGCTGGCGATTGTCAGCGAAGTGCGCAACCGTTATCGCTACCGCGAAACCGTTCTTGAGCAGGCCCGCGAACAGCTCTATCGCAAATTCGACTGGCTGACGGCCAATGCTTCGGCGGATGAACTGGCGGAATTGCAGGTGGCCGATTTCGGCACCCGTCGCCGGTTTTCGTACCGAGTGCAGGAAGAAGTGGTCAACGTGCTCAAGCACGATTTCCCCGGGCGTTTCGTCGGCACCAGCAACGTGCACCTGTCCCGCGAGCTGGACATGAAACCGCTGGGCACCATGGCCCATGAGTGGATCATGGCTCACCAGCAACTCGGCCCGCGCCTGATCGACAGCCAGATCGCCGCGCTCGACTGCTGGGTTCGTGAGTATCGCGGCCTGCTGGGCATCGCGCTCACCGACTGCATCACCACCGATGCGTTCCTCGGCGATTTCGATCTGTTCTTCGCCAAGCTGTTCGACGGTTTGCGCCACGACTCCGGGGACCCGGTCGCCTGGGGCGAAAAATGCATCGCGCACTATCACAAGCTCGGCATCGACCCGATGAGCAAGACGCTGGTGTTCTCCGACAGCCTGACCTTGCCCAGATCGCTGGAAATATTCCGCGCACTGCACGGCCGGATCAACGTGAGCTTTGGCATCGGTACCAACCTGACCTGTGACATTCCAGGTGTTGAACCGATGAGCATCGTGCTTAAAATGACCGCCTGCAACGGCCAACCGGTGGCGAAGATCTCCGACGAGCCCGGCAAGACCCACTGCAAAGATCCGAATTTCGTCGCCTACTTGCGACACGTTTTCCAGGTTCCTGCCGTTTCCAGTCTATCTAGCAAGGAGTGAATTCATGCAAGCCGTACAGCGTGAGATTGCTGAACAGCTCAAGGTGCAACCGCCGTTTGCCGACTACCAGGCCCTTGAGGCTGAAGTCGCCCGGCGCATCACTTTTATCCAGGATTGCCTGGTCAATTCCGGGCTCAAGACGCTGGTGCTGGGCATCAGCGGCGGCGTCGATTCGCTGACCGCCGGCCTGTTGGCCCAGCGCGCCATGCGTGAGTTGCGCGACCAAACCGGCGACAGCAGCTACAAGTTCATCGCCGTACGGCTGCCGTACGAAACCCAGTTCGATGAGCACGATGCCCAGGCCTCGGTGGATTTCATCGCCCCGGACGAGCGCCACACCGTCAACATTGGCCCGGCGGTTAAGTCCCTCGCCGGAGAAGTCGCGGCGTTCGAAGGCAAGCATGCGGTGTCGGTGGATTTCGTCCTCGGCAATACCAAGGCGCGGATGCGCATGGTTGCTCAGTACACCATCGCCGGCGCGGCGCATGGCCTGGTGATCGGCACCGACCACGCGGCAGAAGCGGTGATGGGTTTCTTCACCAAGTTCGGTGACGGTGCCTGCGACCTCGCGCCACTCAGCGGTCTGGTGAAAAATCAGGTTCGAGCGATTGCCCGCAGCTTCGGCGCCCCGGAATCGCTGGTGGAAAAGATCCCTACTGCGGATCTGGAAGACCTGTCGCCGGGTAAACCGGACGAAGCCTCCCACGGCGTGACCTACGCCGAGATCGACGCCTTCCTGCACGGCGAGCCGGTACGTCAGGAAGCGTTCGACATTATCGTTGCGACGTATAACAAGACGCATCACAAGCGCGTGATGCCGTTTGCGCCTTGATCGGTGATTGAATGAAAAAGCCCGCTGAGGAGTGATCCTCAGCGGGCTTTTCTTTGGCCGGAGCATCGGTCGATGCTGATGGCCTGTTCGTGGGCAAGCCACGCTCCCACAGGTTCTATGTCAGGCATACATTTTGTGAACACCTGACACCCTGTGGGAGCGTGGCTTGCCCGCGAAGAACGATGACGCGGTGTGCCTGATTACTTGACTGTAATCGTGCCTTTCATCATCGAGATGTGGCCCGGGAACGAGCAGAAGAAGCCGTAGCCGCCGTCTGCAATCTTCGCCACGTCGAAGGTCAGCGAATCGGTTTCCTTGGCGCCGATGATCTTGGTGTGAGCGATGATGCGTGCGTCACCTTCCGGCAGGTAATTCTTGTCGATACCGGCGGCCAGGCCAGCGGTAGCGATTGGCTGCATGTCAGCTTCTTTGCTGATCACCAGGTTATGGCCCATGACGTTCTTCGGCAGGCTGCCGGAATGGGTCAGCTCAACGGTGAAAGTCTTGCAGCTCTTGTCGATCACGATCTCCTTGGTGTTGAAGGACATCTGATCGGTGGAGTCAACGGTGGTTTTGCACTCGGCAGCCATCAATTGGCTGCTGGCCAGCGCCAGCAGGGATACCGCAACAACTTTGGAAAACATGGTGAATCTCCAAGGCAGGGTTAACAAAAACACTAATGGTGGAAAGACTGCCTGAAATCTTCGCAAGTTCCTATGACTTGAGTCAAAAATTGTATACAACTTTCAGGCTATGACACTCATCGAAACAATCTACCGGCCAAATCGTCAGCTCGACCCTATGATCGGCGCATCCCATTGATACGGAGTGCCTGTCATGTTCTTTAACGGTTTTATGTGCAGTCTGCTTGCCGCCTACGCCTGTGGTGCCAGCGGCACCTGTGAAACGCCAAAACGCGAAGCCTGACCTTTAATCGAGGCCTGCCAGCCGTTACCCTGTGGCTCTGATCGACCCAGGAGCAAGGCATGTCTTTAACATCCGTTTGTGTATTTTGCGGCGCCAACGCCGGCACTGATCCGGCTTACACCGAGGCCGCCATTGCCCTCGGCCGCGCGTTGGCCGAACGCAAGCTGACGCTGGTCTACGGCGGCGGCGCTGTGGGTCTGATGGGCATTGTCGCCGACGCCGCACTGGCTGCCGGCGGTGAAGTGATCGGGATCATTCCGCAAAGCCTGATGGACAAGGAAATCGGCCACAAAAGCCTGACCCGCCTCGAAGTGGTCGACGGCATGCACGCGCGCAAGGCGCGCATGGCTGAACTCAGCGACGCGTTCATCGCCCTGCCCGGCGGCCTCGGCACGCTGGAAGAACTGTTTGAAGTCTGGACCTGGGGTCAGCTCGGTTACCACGGCAAACCGCTGGGCTTGCTGGAAGTGAACGGTTTTTACAGCAAACTCACGGCTTTTCTCGACCATATCGTCGGCGAAGGCTTCGTTCGCGCGCCACACCGTGACATGCTGCAAGTGAGCGAATCGCCACTGACACTGCTGGACTCTCTCGACAATTGGCGGCCGACCGTCACGCCGAAGTGGGTCGATCAAAA
This sequence comes from Pseudomonas sp. NPDC087346, assembly GCF_044744235.1. Taxonomy (NCBI): domain Bacteria; kingdom Pseudomonadati; phylum Pseudomonadota; class Gammaproteobacteria; order Pseudomonadales; family Pseudomonadaceae; genus Pseudomonas; species Pseudomonas sp. NPDC087346. The sequence continues at coordinate 12,866 of NZ_JBIUXX010000020.1, read as the reverse complement.
ACCCGGCTAACGGCCGAGCACCGATACAGGGCAGAATACGCGCCGCTCAACCTCACCTTCGACCCAAGAGGATCGCCCATGGCCAAACCCAATTACTCCTTCGCCAAACGTCAACGAGACTTGGCAAAGGAGCAGAAGAAAGAGGAAAAGCTTCAGCGCAAGAAACAAATGGCTGAAGAAACGGCACTGAACCCTGATGGTGAAGTGGCGGCAGATGATGAAACTGAAGTTGATACCGATGTTGAAGCACCGAAAGATCAGGCACCTGACGCCTGAGCCCCACCGGGTTTGATCATCGAATCAGGCCCAGCGGATTTGTGACAGGGCTGGCAGTTTCACTGCCGGCCCTCACTAATCCTTCAGCAACTCCCCATTTCCTGTGGCATCACGGTGACCCGTACTTCGGGATCGTGAGACCCGCCCCCCAGAATCACCCCGCGCAACGGCGACACATCGGAGAAATCCCGGCCCCAGGCCAGGGTGATGTGCTCCAGTGCCGGCTGCACATTGTTGGTCGGATCGAAATCAACCCAACCCAGCACCGGACAAAACACCGAAACCCACGCATGCGAGGCATCCGCACCGATCAGCCGTGGCTGGCCCGGTGGCGGCTGGGTCAACAGATAGCCGCTGATGTAGCGCGCCGCCAACCCCCGCGAGCGCACGCAGGCGAGCATCAAATGGGCGAAGTCCTGACAAACCCCACGCCGACGCTCCAGCACCTCTACCAGCGGCGTGGCAACTTGCGTCGCTTCGGCATCGAAGGTGAATTCGCTAAATATTTTCTGCATCAATTCCTGCACTCCGAGCAGCAAAGGCTTGCCCGGCGGGAAGCAGCTTTCGGAGAACTCGACGAAGCTGCCCTTCAAATGCACGTACGGCGACTGGAAACGGTAGCGGCACGCCTCCAGCAACTCGACCGATAGCGGCTGACTGGAATAGGTCAACGCGTCACACGTCAGCTCCCAGGCCGGCGACAGATTGAAATCCAGTAGCGGTCGCGCCAGCACCTCAACCGTGAGCCGGGCGTTGACCTGCAATTCATCGTGGGGACGCTCGAACGCCAAGCGCGTTTGCGGATTACCGAACACATCCTGTTCATCGCGTCGTGCGGTGGGCTCCGGGCTGATCAGTAATTGCTGCTCAGTGCAGCGCTGCCAGGCGCACTCTCGCGGCCACAGATGCGCCAGTTGCTGCGCCAGCGAAACCGGGCTGTCGTAGTGATAACAAGTGTCGTGAAGGATCTGGTAACGGGCGCTCATCAAACCGACACCGTGCGCTGGCTGACGTCATCGACATGCGCGAAATGCCGCAGCGCCAGCCGATCCGACACCTGACTGCTGGCATCGGCGATCTCTTGCAGCAGATCCGCCAGACCATCGAGTGCCGAGCGGACGCTGGATTCGCCGAACAGCGGGTTTTCCAGACATCCCAGATCGAAACGCGCAAGGCGCTCCACCAGTTGCGGCAAGCCGGCCTCCCGAGGCACGCCGAAATCATCGTTCAAACGCTTCAACGTGCGTGTCACCAGTTTCAGCTGGAACAACACCGCGTGCGGGTTCTGCTCATCCAGCAACAACAGATCCAGCACCGGAATCAACTGTGCCACCGCCAGATAACGCGAGCGGTAGGTGATGCTGCTGTTACCCAGTTCCAGCAACCACTCCAATCCGGCCTGATCGAACGCGCCAGCTCCGCGCAAAAATGCCGCGAGACTGCCGCTGAGGAATTGCAGGCGCTCGATACGGCGGCCAATCATCAGAAAGCGCCAGCCTTCGTCGCGAGTCATGTCGTCCAGTGCAAATCCCGACAAGGCCGCCAGCGACATCACCAGCCGGTTGAGGAAATCCAGCAACTCGCCGAAATCAGGCTCTTCGGTTTCCAGCTGCATCGCTTCGCGTTGCAGTTCCACCAGCGCCTGCCAGTTTTCCCGCGAGAGTTTGCCGCGCACTTGCGACGCCGCCCACTGCAATCGCTGCAGGTTCGAGCGCAGGCTGAACGACCAGTCTTCGCCCAGCAGCGCAGCGAGCAAACGCTCCGGCAACTCGCCCTCGTCCGGCAGCAGCATCAAGCGCTCACCGAGATCGACGGCAGCCTGCAAGGCTTGCGGATCATCGCCATCGACATAACGTGCGAGCATGATTCGCAGCAGACGCGCACTGTCATCACAGCGCTCGCAGTAACGCCCGAACCAGAACAGATTTTCCACTACCCGCGACGGCAAATATGGGTCACGCCGAACGAGGTCGTGCACACCGACATTGCGCTGGGTCTTCCATTGCTCGCCGCTCGGCGCACGTTCGCCGAGCACCCAAGTGTCTTTGCTCGCGCCACCGCGCTGCATCGACACCACTTCTGCATCCGCTTCGGCGGCGACCCGGGTCAAACCACCGGGCAGCACCCGATAGCCATCGTGACTGGCTACGGCGTACACACGCATGCCGATCGCCCGTGGTTGCAGTTGCCCGTCCTCAGCCTGCCAGACCGGCGCCTGCGACAGCTGCGCGAGTTCTTGCGCAACATAGGCGTAAGGCCGCGCCTGCATGCGCGCGGCGAGTTCCTGGCGCTGTTTTTCACTCAGATCACGACCGAACACAGGCGCGAAGCTTTGCGAGGGAAATGCCGGCTTGATCAACAGTTCAGGCAGTTTTTCCAGCGCCTGAGCCAGCACTGGCGCTTCGCCGCACCACCAGGTGGCGATGGACGGCAGAATCAGCTCTTCACCGAACAGGTACTGATTGATCTTCGGCAGAAAGCCCAGCAACCCCGGCGACTCCAGCACACCGCTGCCCAGCGCATTGGTCACCAGCACCCGACCCTGACGCACGGCTTCGAGCAGACCGGGAACGCCAAGCGCCGAGTCTGTGCGCAGCTCCAGCGGGTCGCAGAAATCATCGTCGAGTCTCCGCATGATCGCGTGTACCCGGCGCAGGCCGCTTAGGGTTTTCAGGTACACGGTCGCGTTGCGCACCGTCAGATCGCCGCCCTCGACCAGCGGATAGCCCAGTTGTCGCGCCAGATACAGATGCTCGAAATAGCTTTCGTTGAAACGGCCCGGCGTCAGCAGTACCACCAGTGGCGCGTCTTCATCGTGCGGTGCCTGACGGGCGAGGGTTTCCTGCAAGGTGCGGAAGAACCCGGCCAGATGTTGCACCTTCAGATCGCGGTACAGCTCGGGAAACGCCCGGGAAACGATGGTGCGGTTTTCCAGTGCATAACCCGCACCGGATGGCGCCTGAGTCCGATCCGCCGTGACCCACCAGCGTCCGTCCGGAGTGCGCGCCAGATCCACTGCATACAAATGCAGGAAGGCGCCTTCCGGTGGCGAAATGCCCTGACAGGGCCAGAGAAAATTGTTGTGACCAAATACCAGCTCTGCCGGCAACAAACCTTCGCTGATCAGCTTCTGCGGGCCATAAAGATCCGCCAGTACCGCGTTGAGCAATCGCGCCCGCTGGGCAATGCCCGCCGATAAGTGCTGCCACTCGTCTGCCGCAATCACATGCGGCAACAGGTCCAGTTCCCACGGGCGGTCAGCGCCCTTGGGATCGGCATAGACGTTGTAAGTGACGCCGTTTTCCTGAATCTGCCGAGCCAGCAATGCCTGACGCTGCACCAGTTGCGCCGGGGTGCTGCGCTGCAATTGGTCGAACAACCGGCGCCAGTGCGGGCGTACGGCACCGCTGTCGTCGAGCAGTTCGTGATAGGTGCCCGCCGTGAGCGGGTAACGGTCTAGCAGGTCAGGCATGGAAAGCTCGGCAGACAGCAGGGAACGGTCAGACTAACGCAGGCACATGACGCCCGGATATACGAAAAATCCGAGCGTCGCGTAGGACCTAAAAGCGTCGCAAATCGATTGTCATCGGTAGCTCGTCGTTGATTTCCACAATGGGTATAGGAAGTTTCCCCGGCGTGTGTCCGATACGGAAAAACCGCGCCATCCGCCGACTCTCGGCTTCATTGGCGTTCACCGGCAAGGTCTCGTAATTGCGCCCGCCCGGATGCGCGACATGGTACTGACAGCCGCCCAGCGAGCGCTCCATCCAGGTATCGAGCAGGTCGAACACCAGCGGTGCGTGTACCGGGATGGTCGGTTGCAGACAGTTGGACGGTTGCCAGGCGCGAAAGCGCACGCCGGCAACAAACTCGCCAACTCGTCCGGTCGGTTGCAGCGGCACCGCGATGCCATTGCAGGTCAGCAGATAACGCTGCGGCGGCAAGCCGTTGAGCTTGACCTGCAAACGCTCCAGCGACGAATCGACGTAGCGCACCGTGCCGCCCGCCGTGCCTTCCTCGCCCAGCACGTGCCAGGGCTCCAGCGCCTGACGCAGTTCCAGTTCGATGCCGTTGACCGCGTAGTCGCCGACCTTGGGAAAACGAAACTCCAGATGCGCCGCGAACCACTCGGCGCGCAGTGGATAACCGGCACTGTTGAGTTCGACGATGACGTCGGCAAAATCCTGCTCGATTAAGTGCGGCAGCATGAAGCGATCGTGCAGTTCGGTACCCCAGCGCACCAGTTTCGACGGCGCGTAAGGCTCGCGCCAGAAACGTGCGACCAACGCCCGCAGCAACAATTGCTGAGCGAGGCTCATGCGCGCATGCGGTGGCATTTCAAAGGCGCGCAACTCCAGCAACCCGAGACGGCCGGTGGCACCGTCCGGCGAATACAGTTTGTCGATGCAAAACTCGGCGCGGTGCGTATTGCCGGTGACGTCGATCAGCAGATTGCGCAGCAACCGGTCCACCAGCCACGGCGCACACTCCTCGCCCGGCTCCGGCATCTGCGCAAAGGCGATTTCCAGTTCATACAAGGCATCGTTGCGCGCCTCATCGACTCGCGGCGCTTGCGATGTCGGGCCGATGAATAAACCGGAAAACAAATACGACAGCGACGGATGGTTGTGCCAATAGCTGATCAGACTGCGCAGCAGATCGGGGCGGCGCAGAAACGGTGAGTCGGCGGGCGTCGCACCACCGAGGACAAAATGGTTGCCGCCACCGGTGCCGGTATGCCGGCCGTCGATCATGAATTTCTCAGTAGTCAGTCGATTTTGTCGCGCCTGCTCATAGAGAAACTCGGTGCGTTCGACCAGCTCATCCCAGGTCGCGGACGGCTGCACGTTGACCTCGATCACGCCCGGATCCGGGGTAATGCGGAAATTGCTGATTCGCGGATCACTTGGCGGCTCGTAACCTTCCAGCAGCACCGGACAATGCAGCTCCTCGGCAGTGGCCTCGATGGCCGCCACCAGCTCCAGATAATCCTCGACCCGCTCCAGCGGTGGCATGAACAGGTACAAACGACCGTCCCGCGCTTCGGCGCAGAACGCGGTGCGGGTCAGCCAGTCGGCGGATTCGTCGAGCTTTGGCACGCGCTCGTCCACAGGCGCTGGATCATCGTGCTTGCCCAGGTGCGCAGCGTCCGGCAGCTCGGCGAAGTCCTGATTCGGATCGACCGGGTGGATAAACGGATACTCGGCAGCCTTGACCCATGGCTGTGAGCCCAACGGTAAGCGATAGCCCAGCGGCGAATCACCGGGCACCAACCGGCAGTGTTCGTCACGCAGATACCAGCGCCCGCTCTGCCATTGATCGCCCTTGGCGGTGCGTGCCAGCGGCAGCACCTGACCGATCACTTTATCCAGGCCCTGACTGAAGACCTTGCGCAGCCGTGCCCGCTCCAGCGGTTCTTCGAGACGTGAGTCTTCGGCGCTGACGTTGCTCGGCAATGCGCCCTCGCGCCAGAGGTAATAGAAATTGTCTTCGTAAGCCGGGAACACAAAACGCGTAGGTAACTTCAGGCGTTCGGCGACACTCGCCAGAAAGCGTCCGGCCATTGCGCCATCGATTCCATAATCCTGCTGCTCATCGGCGATCAACGCGCTGTTGTGCCAGATAGGCACACCATCACGCCGCCAATAGCAGTTGAGCGACCAGCGCGGTAGCTGCTCGCCGGGGTACCACTTGCCTTGCCCGAAATGCACCAGGCCTTTCGGCGCGTAATGCTTGCGCATGCGCTGGAACAGTTCGGCGGAGAGTCGGCGCTTGTCTGGCCCGAGGGCGGCGGTGTTCCATTCGGCGCCATCAGGGTCGTCAATGGAGACGAAAGTCGGCTCGCCGCCCATGGTCAGGCGTACATCGCCTTCCAGCAGGTCGGCATCGATCTGCCGGCCCAGCGCCTGAATCGCCAGCCATTGCTCCTCGGTGTAGGGCTGAGTGACGCGTGGCGCCTCCCATATCCGCTCCACCGACATTTCGTGGGTGAACTGGCATTCGCAAGGTTCGACCAAGCCACTGATCGGCGCCGCCGAGGACGGATCGGGACTACAGGCCAACGGGATATGCCCTTCACCGGCAAACAGCCCGGAGGTGGCGTCGAGGCCGATCCAGCCGGCACCCGGCAGATAGACCTCGCACCATGCATGCAAATCGGTGAAATCGACGTCGGTGCCGGAAGGTCCGTCGAGGCTTTTGACGTCGGCAGTCAGTTGAATCAGATAACCGGAGACGAAGCGCGCCGCCAGCCCGAGGTTGCGCAGCAGTTGCACCAGCAGCCACGCCGAATCGCGGCAGGAACCGGAAGCGTGTTCCAGCGTGTGCTCGGGGGTTTGTACGCCGGGCTCCATGCGGATCAGGTAACCGATGTCTTCGCTCAACCGCTGATTGAGTGCCACCAGAAAGTCCACCGCCGGCAGCGGCGTGCGGTCGATGGCGTCCAGATAGGCTTTGAATTTTGGTGTCAGCGGCAAGGTTTCGAGGTACGGCGCCAACTCCTTGCGCTCATCGGCGGCGTAGGCGAAGGGGATTTTCTCGGCGTAGGGCTCGAGGAAAAAGTCGAATGGATTGAACACCGCCATCTCGGCCAGCAGATCGACTTCGATCCGCAGCTCATCGGTTTTTTCCGGGAACACCAGCCGCGCCAGGTAATTGCCCTGCGGGTCCTGCTGCCAGTTGATGAAATGCTGCTCGGGCGAGACTTTCAGCGCATACGACAGAATCCGCGTGCGGCTGTGGGCGGCCGGGCGCAGGCGAACGATCTGCGGGCCGAGTTCGACAGCGCGGTCGTAGCGGTAATGCGTGACGTGATGCAATGCGACATGAATCGACACGGCGTGCCTCCTGCGAGCCCTAAGCGTATTCGAAAGCGCGCAAGACTTATGCCATGCAGAGCCTTGGGCGCTTTCCCGGAATGCTTAAGGCAGTACAGCACCAAAACCGCGCAGCGCGGGGAAATGGTTTGGCACAGTTGCACGCAAATGTTGCGCAGAATCAAAAGATCGCAGCCTGCGGCAGCTCCTACATGGGATTGCATTCCAACTGTAGGAGCTGCCGCAGGCTGCGATCTTTTGACCTTAAAAAAAACGCCAACCCGAAGGTTGGCGTTTTCTTTAGCGCGGAACGACTGGCTTGCGCGTCGGTTTCGGGCCTTTGCCCTTCGCCGCGTCCTTGCGTTCCTTGGCCGCCTGCTGGTTACGGGCGAATGCCGCAGCCTTGGCTTGCTCACGCTTGTCCCAAGGATTACCACCATCACTGGCACGCGGTGGCAGACCGGTGTGCTGAGTGAGGATCTTGGTGGTCTTCTCTTTACCTTCTTTCGCCACTTTGTGGCTACCGGCCGGTGTCGAGTTCTTGCGACGGGCGCTCTGGTAGCTGTCGGTGCTTGGCTGATGCGCCGGGATCAGTTGATCCTTGCCCGAACCGATCAGATCGCTACGACCCATGCGTTCCAGGGCTTCGCGCAGGATCGGCCAGCCTTTCGGATCGTGATAGCGCAGGAACGCCTTGTGCAGACGACGCTGGTCTTCGCTCTTGACGATGGTCACCGCGTCACTCTTGTAGGTGACCTTGCGCAGCGGGTTCTTGCCCGAGTGATACATCGCGGTGGCGGTGGCCATCGGCGACGGGTAGAACGCCTGCACCTGGTCGGCGCGGAAGCCGTTGCCCTTGAGCCACAGGGCCTGGTTCATCATGTCTTCATCGGTGGTGCCCGGGTGGGCGGCGATGAAGTAAGGAATCAGGTACTGCTCTTTGCCTGCTTCCTTGGTGTACTTCTCGAACATGCGCTTGAACTTGTCATAGCTGCCTATGCCCGGTTTCATCATCTGGTTGAGCGGACCTTCCTCGGTGTGTTCCGGGGCGATCTTCAGGTAACCACCGACGTGGTGGGTCACCAGCTCTTTGACGTACTCCGGCGACTCGACCGCGAGGTCGTAACGCAGGCCGGAAGCGATCAGGATCTTCTTCACGCCCGGCAGCGCACGGGCACTGCGGTACAGCTGAATCAGCGACGAGTGGTCGGTGTTCAGGTTCGGGCAGATACCCGGGAACACGCAGGACGGCTTGCGGCACGCGGATTCGATTTCCGGCGTTTTGCAGGCGATTCGGTACATGTTCGCGGTCGGCCCGCCGAGGTCGGAAATGACGCCGGTGAAGCCTGGCACCTTGTCGCGGATCTCTTCGATTTCGCGAATGATCGACTCTTCGGAACGGTTCTGGATGATCCGGCCATGAGTGGGTGGGGGGGGATGGGACGGAGGTGAACGCCGGGCACCACAGCA
>NZ_JBIUXX010000020.1:0-4295 GCF_044744235.1 Pseudomonas sp. NPDC087346 | reverse complement strand
AGAAGGTGCAGCCGCCGAAGCAGCCACGCATTATGTTCACCGAGAAGCGGATCATGTCGTAGGCCGGGATTTTTTCCTAGCCGTACGCAGGATGCGGAACACGTGCGTAAGGCATGCCGAACACGTAGTCCATTTCTTCGGTGGTCATCGGAATCGGCGGCGGGTTGAACCAGACGTCGACTTCGCCATGCTTCTGCACCAGCGCACGGGCGTTGCCCGGGTTGGTTTCGAGGTGAAGCACGCGGTTGGCGTGGGCATACAGAACCGCATCGCCACGAACCTTTTCAACCGACGGCAGACGAATCACGGTCTTGTCGCGGGTCATTCTCGGGCTGGCCAGGATCTGCACGACCTTGGCTTCCTCCGGATCTTCAACCGGACCCTTTTCCTGCTCGATGGCGCAAGCCTGAGTGTCCTGGGTGTTCACGTACGGGTTGATGATCTTGTCGACTTTGCCCGGACGGTCGATGCGCGTGGAATCGACTTCGTACCAGCCTTGCGGCGTGTCGCGACGGATGAACGCGGTGCCGCGCACATCGGTGATGTCTTCGATCTTGTGACCGTAGGACAGACGCTGAGCGACTTCGACGATTGCGCGTTCGGCGTTGCCGTACAGCAGAATGTCGGCGCTGGCGTCGATCAGGATCGAGTTACGCACGCGATCCTGCCAGTAGTCGTAGTGCGCGATGCGGCGCAACGAGGCTTCGATGCCGCCGAGCACGATGGGTACGTGCTTGTAGGCTTCCTTGCAGCGCTGGCTGTAAACCAGACTCGCGCGGTCCGGACGCTTGCCGGCCATACCGCCCGGGGTGTAAGCGTCATCGGAACGGATTTTCTTGTCCGCGGTGTAGCGGTTGATCATCGAGTCCATGTTGCCGGCCGCGACGCCGAAGAACAGGTTCGGCTCGCCGAGCTTCATGAAATCGTCTTTGGACTGCCAGTTAGGCTGGGCAATGATCCCGACGCGGAAGCCCTGAGACTCCAGCAGCCGGCCGATGATCGCCATGCCGAACGACGGGTGATCGACGTAGGCATCACCGGTAACGATGATGATGTCGCAGGAATCCCAGCCAAGCTGATCCATCTCCTCCCTGCTCATTGGCAGGAATGGCGCTGGCCCGAAACATTCGGCCCAGTACTTTGGATAGTCAAATAACGGCTTGGCTGCTTGCATGTCGATAACCGGTGTTGGCTTTCATTGAATTTCGCGGGCGCGGAATATAGCACAAATTTTGACCAATTCCGACGGCTATGGTCGGAAATTGCGCCGACCCCATTCGCGAGCAAGCTCGCTCCCACAGGAGACCGCATTCCAATGTGGGAGCGGGCTTGCCCGCGATGGGGCCAGCCATGACAACAAAGTTATTCGTCGTCGTCGAAGTTGTAGCTGCCCGGCGCAAGGTTCTCGAATCGGGTGTACTTACCGATGAACGCCAGACGGATAAAGCCGATTGGCCCGTTCCGCTGCTTGCCGATAATGATCTCGGCAATGCCTTTGTGCTCGGTCTCCGGGTGATATACCTCGTCCCGGTACACGAACATGATGACGTCGGCATCCTGCTCGATTGCTCCGGATTCCCGGAGGTCAGAGTTGATTGGCCGCTTGTTCGGTCGTTGCTCCAGGGAACGGTTGAGCTGGGACAGTGCAACCACCGGGCAGTTGAATTCCTTGGCCAGGGCTTTCAAGGAACGCGAGATTTCGGAAATCTCGTTGGTCCGGTTGTCGCCGCCAGAACCTGGAATCTGCATCAATTGCAGGTAGTCGATCATGATCAGGCCGATGTCACCGTGCTCACGCGCCAGACGCCGGGTACGCGCACGCATTTCCGACGGACTGATGCCGGCGGTATCGTCGATGAACAGCTTGCGGTCATTGAGCAGATTGACCGCCGACGTCAGGCGCGGCCAGTCGTCGTCTTCCAGTTGGCCGGAACGCACCTTGGTCTGGTCGATGCGCCCGAGGGAAGAAAGCATACGCATGATCAACGATTCGCCTGGCATCTCGAGGGAATACACCAGCACCGCTTTGTCGCTGCGCAGTACGGCGTTTTCCACCAGGTTCATGGCGAAGGTGGTTTTACCCATCGATGGACGGCCGGCGACGATGATCAGGTCGGAAGGTTGCAAGCCGCTGGTTTTCTCGTCGAGGTCGGTGTAACCAGTGGACAGACCAGTGATGGCGTTGTCGGTGTTGAACAAGGTGTCGATGCGGTCGATGGCCTTGGTCAGCAATTCATTCACACCCACCGGACCGCCGGTTTTCGGACGCGCCTCGGCAATCGCGAAGATCTGCCGCTCGGCTTCGTCGAGAATTTCCTCGGCGGTGCGGCCTTCCGGGTTGAAAGCGCTGTCGGCGATCTCCGTGCTGATGCCGATCAGTTGGCGCAACGTCGCACGCTGGCGGACGATTTGCGCATAGGCCTTGATGTTGGCAACGGATGGCGTGTTTTTCGCCAGCTCGCCAATGTAACCGAGGCCGCCGACCTGAGATGTCTGACCTTCCTTGTCCAGTTGTTCGGACAGGGTGACGACGTCAATCGGCATGTTCTGATCGGCCAGTTTGGCGATCGCGCGGAAAATCAGGCGGTGGTCATGTCGATAGAAATCGCCGTCAGAGACTTGATCGAGCACGCGTTCCCAGGCGTTGTTGTCCAGCATCAGACCACCGAGTACAGCCTGTTCGGCCTCGATGGAATGCGGCGGCACCTTGAGGGACGCGGTTTGCAGATCGTATTGCTCAGGAGCAGAGATATCGTTCATGGCCACTTGGTTTGATCAGGAAAAAACAGGGATTACAGAAAGACAAAGGGCACGACCTGTAAACAGGATCGTGCCCGATGTTAACCGTCTGACGGGCAAGCCGCCAGCCGATCAGGTGTTACTTAAGCTGCTACCACGACAACGCGTACGGTGGCTTCAACTTCGGCGTGCAGGTGCACAGCCACGTCGAATTCACCTACGTTGCGGATGGTGCCGTTCGGCAGACGAACTTCGCTTTTCGCAACTTCAACGCCGGAGGGGGTCAGTGCGTCAGCGATGTCGTGAGTTCCGATGGAACCGAACTGCTTGCCTTCTTCGCCTGCGGTGGCAGGGAGAGGCACTTCCAGCTCGGCCAGTTGGGCAGCACGGCTTTCAGCCGATGCTTTACGGACTGCGGCAGCTTTTTCCAGCTCAGCACGACGCTCTACGAACGCAGCCAGGTTGGCAGCGGTCGCAGCGGTAGCTTTGCCGAAAGGCAGCAGGTAGTTACGGCCGTAACCGGCCTTAACGTTTACTTTGTCGCCCAGGTTGCCCAGATTGGCGATTTTTTCCAGAAGGATCAGTTGCATGTGGAAATCCTCTAACTTTTAACCTTCACCGTTCGCGTTATCGGTGTCTTTCGACACATGACGACCGCGAAAATCAATCAGGCTGTCGACAATGGCCAGGACCACTAGCAACGGATAGATCAGCTGCATGAACAGCAACAGCGTTACGTACAAGCCCACCAGCCAGAAACCGGCCAGTCGTTTCTGCCCGACCAGCCCGTGAATCAGGGCCAGTCCGGCGAACACCAGCGGTACACTGCACAACGGCGTCAACATGGCCATCTGTGCACCGAGATTCGGGCCCAGAAGCATCAACGCCAGCAGCAACATCGCCGGCCCAAGCGGGATTCGGATGGCGCGAAACTCGCGACCAAAACCACCCGGGTTGTACAACAACGCCTGCCAATAACGCCCTACAATCAGGCTCAGCACGCTGACGATCTGCAACAGTGCCGCAATCAGTCCGGTCAGGACTGGTGCAATCAGGGACGCGAAACGCGCTTGCTCATCGACCGACAATTGCTTGTAGGTTTCACCAAGAAGCGCCGGCATGACCTTTATCAAGGCTTGCGCGAGCATCTCGATCTGGGCCGCAAACGCGCCCCCGAGCACCACTGAAAACACCAGTCCCACCGCCACGCTGACCAGCAGCGTGCGAACCCAGGACTCGCTTGCGCGCAATACCAACGCAAGCCCCGAAGACCCCAGCAGCACCAGAAGTGCCCGTGGGTCATCGGCATACAACCACCAGATCAATGCCGGCAGCAGTCCCAGAGAGAGAACGCCAAGGGCGTCCTTCAATCCGCGCCGCAGAAGCACGAAGCTCCCGGCGGCAGCACCCAACCAATACAACAACGGCAATGTTGCACATCCAGCCACTACGAGAGTGGCCTGCATGCGGCCGCGCATGATGAACTCAGCTAAGGCACGCATGCATTCAATCCTTTGCTTCTTGTCGACTGCCCGGTCTCAGCGGCCGTGGCTGTC